>NZ_JBIAQM010000017.1:0-2919 GCF_042888945.1 Streptomyces sp. NPDC002698 | reverse complement strand
GCCCCCCGCCGCGGCGGGGGGGGGGGGGGGGGGGCCCCCCCCGCGCCGCCCCCCCCCCCCCCCCCCCCCCCCCCCCCCCCCCCCCCCCACGGGCCGTTCCTCGTGGACCGCGCAGGTCAGTCCCGCTCGCACACGAAGATCGCCGTGCCCGGAATGAGGTTCCCGCGCAGCGGGGACCAGCCGCCCCACTCCTGGGTGTTCCAGGCGGGCCACTCGGGTTCGACGACGTCGGTCAGGCGGAAGCCGCCGGCCACCACGTCACGCACCCGGTCGCCCAGCGTCCTGTGGTGCTCGACGTAGACCGCGCGGCCGTCCTCGTCCTGCTCCACGTAGGGGGTGCGGTCGAAGTAGGACGCGGACACCGACAGGCCCTCGGGGCCCGGCTCGTCGGGGAACGCCCAGCGGACCGGGTGCGTGACCGAGAAGACGAAGCGGCCGCCGGGGCGCAGCACCCGGTGGACCTCCCTCAGCACCAGCACGGGGTCGGCGACGAAGGGCAGCGCGCCGTACGCCGAGCACGCGAGGTCGAAGGAGCCGTCCGCGAAGGGCAGCGCGCTCGCGTCCGCCTCCACGAGGGGCACGGCGCCTCCGATGCGCAGCGCGTGCTGGAGCTGGCGGTGGGAGAGGTCCAGGGCCACGGGGCGCGCGCCCTGCGCGGCCAGCCAGCGCGAGCACTGGGCCGCTCCGGCGCCGATCTCCAGGATGTCCTTGCCCTTGAGGTCCTCCGGGGGGCCCAGCAGCTCGGCCTCCACCTCGTCGAGACCCTCGGGACACCACACGAACCGGTCGTCGCCGAGGAACGTGCCGTGTTCGATCTGGTAGTCGTCCGCGTTCCGGTCCCACCAGCCCCGATTCGCCCGCGAACTCTCGATGAGGTCCGCATCACGTCGGGTGGCTTCCGGTTCGAACGGTTCGGGCTCTTGGATGATCGGCTCCCTCGTCGTACTCTTCCGTCCAACCCGTCTCGGGCGTGTCACGACAGAGGCGTCCTACTGCCCGCGTGGCCTTGTGAGACAGGTCTTGTGCCGGGATTGCGGCGATCCGCCCCGGGTGTGCGCCTTCGCGCATTGACCCTGCCCGGCTGCCCCCGTATGCTACAAGTTGCGCTGCGGGCCTGCGCTCCTCAGACATAGCAGGCTGTGCTCGCATCTGTATGTATGTCCCCTCGGTTCTCGAGGCGCCTTCCGGCTGTGCCGGGTCGGGCGCTTCCTTGGCTGTCCGGCGTCTACAGAGCGAAACGGGCTCCCGGCGTAAGCAGTACCTACGACTCACTGTCCGTACCGGAGCCCTTTCCCACATGACGAGCAGCACCGAGACCACCGCCACCACCCCGCAGGTTGCGGTCAACGACATCGGTAACGAGGAAGCATTCCTCGCCGCGATCGACGAGACGATCAAGTACTTCAACGACGGCGACATCGTCGACGGCGTCATCGTGAAGGTCGACCGGGACGAGGTCCTGCTCGACATCGGTTACAAGACCGAAGGTGTCATCCCGAGCCGCGAGCTCTCGATCAAGCACGACGTCGACCCGAACGAGGTCGTCAAGGTCGGCGACGAGATCGAGGCCCTGGTTCTCCAGAAGGAGGACAAGGAAGGCCGCCTGATCCTCTCGAAGAAGCGTGCGCAGTACGAGCGCGCCTGGGGCACCATCGAGAAGATCAAGGAAGAGGACGGCATCGTCACCGGCACCGTCATCGAGGTGGTCAAGGGTGGTCTCATCCTCGACATCGGCCTCCGTGGCTTCCTGCCGGCTTCTCTCGTCGAGATGCGCCGTGTCCGCGACCTCCAGCCCTACGTGGGCAAGGAGCTCGAGGCCAAGATCATCGAGCTGGACAAGAACCGCAACAACGTGGTCCTGTCCCGCCGTGCCTGGCTGGAGCAGACCCAGTCCGAGGTTCGCCAGACGTTCCTCACGACCCTGCAGAAGGGTCAGGTCCGCTCCGGCGTCGTCTCCTCGATCGTCAACTTCGGTGCCTTCGTGGACCTGGGTGGCGTCGACGGTCTGGTGCACGTCTCCGAGCTCTCCTGGAAGCACATCGACCACCCGTCCGAGGTTGTCGAGGTCGGCCAGGAAGTCACCGTCGAGGTCCTCGACGTCGACATGGACCGCGAGCGCGTCTCCCTGTCGCTCAAGGCGACGCAGGAAGACCCGTGGCAGCAGTTCGCCCGGACGCACCAGATCGGTCAGGTCGTCCCGGGTAAGGTCACGAAGCTCGTTCCGTTCGGTGCGTTCGTCCGCGTGGACGAGGGCATCGAGGGTCTGGTCCACATCTCCGAGCTGGCCGAGCGCCACGTGGAGATCCCGGAGCAGGTCGTCCAGGTCAACGACGAGATCTTCGTCAAGGTCATCGACATCGACCTCGAGCGCCGCCGCATCAGCCTCTCGCTGAAGCAGGCCAACGAGTCCTTCGGTGCCGACCCGGCCTCGGTCGAGTTCGACCCGACCCTGTACGGCATGGCCGCGTCGTACGACGACCAGGGCAACTACATCTACCCCGAGGGCTTCGACCCCGAGACCAACGACTGGCTCGAGGGCTTCGAGGCTCAGCGCGAGGTGTGGGAGAACCAGTACGCCGAGGCGCAGCAGCGCTTCGAGCAGCACCAGGCTCAGGTCATCAAGTCCCGCGAGGCCGACGCGCAGGCCGAGGCCGAGGGTGCCAGCACCTCCAGCGCGGCTCCGGCCGCCTCGGGTGGCGGCGGTTCCTACTCCTCGGAGTCGGACGACAACTCCGGCGCCCTGGCGTCGGACGAGGCGCTTGCCGCCCTCCGCGAGAAGCTCGCCGGCGGCCAGAGCTGAAAAGCTCACCGCTAGCAAGTAGCTGAAAGAAGTGGGGGGGGGGGGGGGGGGGGGGGGGGGGGGGGGGGGCGGGGGGGGGGGGGGGGGGGGGGGGGGGGGGGGGGGGGGGGGGTGGGGGT
>NZ_JBIAQM010000016.1:0-186756 GCF_042888945.1 Streptomyces sp. NPDC002698 | reverse complement strand
CCGCGGCCGACGGAATCGACTCAGCGAAGGGGGTCGATCACGACTCCGGGATTGAGGATCCCGGACGGGTCCAGCACGGCCTTGCCCGCCCGCAGGGCCGCGGCGAACAGGTCCGGGCGCTGCCGGTCGTACCACGGCCGGTGGTCCCGGCCCACCGCGTGATGATGGGTGATGGTGGCGCCGTGCGCGATCAGCGCCTCGGAGACCGCCTGCTTGATCTCGTCCCACTGCTCGACGGTCCTGCCCCACGCGCCCGCGGCGTAGACCCCGAAGTACGGGGCGGGGCCGTCGGGGTAGACGTGGGTGAACCGGCAGGTCACGACACCCGTGGCGCCGACCTGGCGCATGGCGTCCTGGGCCGCCGCGTCGACGGCCGCGCGGAGCCCGGCGAACCGGTCCCAGGTGCAGGCCGTCTCGAACGTCTCCACGATCATGCCCTGAGCCGCGAGGGCGTCCCGCTGGTAGGGCATCCGCAGGAAGGAGGAGCGCCAGGTGTCGGCGGCCGAGGTCCGCGCGGCCGTGGCCGCGGTGTCGGTGTGGCGCGGCGGCTCCGGCAGCGTGCCCCCGTGGTCGCGGCACAGCTCCAGGGCGCGTTCCATCCAGACGGTGACGGGATGATCGGCGGACTCGAAGCCGAGCACGAGGACCGCGGTCGGACTGCCCGCGTTGATGAACGCCTCCATCGGGTCCAGCAGACGGCAGTTGGCCGGATCGAGTCCGGACTGCGCCAGCGCTCGTACGGCCCGGACGCCCGCCTCGTAGTCCTCGAAGGCCACCGACGCTCCCGCCCGCCAGCGCGGCCGGTCCTGAAGCCGTACCCAGGCCTGGGTGATGACACCGAGCGCTCCCTCGGAACCGAGGAACATCCGGTCGGGCGAGGGACCGGCACCGGAACCCGGGAGGCGGCGGCTCTCCACGACCCCGGCGGGGGTGACCACCCGCAGCGACTCGGTGAGGTCGTCGATGTGGGTGAGGCGGGTCGCGAAATGACCGCCGGCCCGCGTCGCCAGCCAGCCGCCGAGCGTGGAGAACTCGAAGGACTGGGGGAAGAACCGGAGCGTGTACCCGTGCGGCCTGAGCTGCTCCTCCAGGTGCGGACCGAGGGCGCCGGCCTGGACGAGCGCGGCCCGGCTGGTCCCGTCCAGCTCCAGGACCCGGTCCATGGAGCCGAGATCCAGGCTGACCACTCCGGCGTACTCCGCACCCGTACGGACTTCGACGCCTCCCACGACCGAGGTGCCGCCACCGAACGGGACGACCGCGACGCCGGCGCCGTCGCACCACTCCAGCGTCCGCACCACCTCGGCCTCCGACGTGGGCCGCACGACGAGGTCCGGCACATGGGGCAGCTCTCCGAGCAGCGCGCGGACGACGTCGCGGAACGCCTGGCCGTGACTGTGCGCCAGCCGGTCGCGGACGTCGTACGACGCCAGCCGGGCCAGCGCGGGCGGAGCCGTGACCCGGCTCGGGGCCACCTCGAACGACTCCACCGGGGGCGCCGAATGCACGGTCAGGTCCGCGTCCGGAAGCAACGCGGCGGTGCGCCGGGTGAGTTCCGCCCGCTCCGCGCCGGTCACCGCGTCCTCGACGTTTCCCCAGCCCCACCACGAACGCGTCCTGCCACTCATCGTCTCCCCAGGCGTTTGAATTGAACGATGGGTAACTTACCGCTCGGTCACTTTGGCATAGGGTGGAGACATGAGCAAGCAGCCGAGGGCGACGCAGGGCGTGGGAACCAAGGGGATGCCACGCAAGGACCGGGAGCGGCTGATCCTGGAAGCGGCCGCCGAGGAGTTCGGCACGAAGGGCTACGCGCGCGGGTCGACCGCGCACGTTGCCGCGCGGGCCGGCATCACCAAGCCGATGATCTACGAGTACTTCGGGTCGAAGGACAGCCTCTATCTGACCTGCCTCGACCAGGCCGGCACCCGCCTCGTCGAAGCCGTCGGGTCCGCCCAGCGGGGGCCCTCCGACCTCTCGCGCGCCGTACGCACCCTGGAAGCCGTCTTCCGCGCGCTCGAATCGCGCCTGCACGACTGGGAACTCGTCTACGACGGGACGCTTCCGGTCGAAGGCCCGCTGCACGACGCCGCGGCCGTGTACCGGAGGGAACTCAACCGGATGGGCGCCGTGGGCGTGTCCGAGTTCCTGCACACCGCCCCGGCCGTGGAGCCCCTCGACGCCGACCTCGTCACCCATCTCTGGTACGGGACCGTGAGCGCCGCCGTCGCCTGGTGGCGGCATCACCCCGAGCAGACGGCCGACGAGATGGCCGCGCGCTTCGAACGCATCGTCGCGGTGCTCTGCCCGGACCTGTGGGCGATCCCCGACGCGGCCACGGGCGCATCTGGGATGACGGGAGGGGCCTCCGGCGTGTCCGGAGGATCATCCGGCAACCGCCCGGCCTAGGGGCTGTCCGGCGGATCATGCCGCGGTCGCGGGGCCTGGTACGCCGAACTGCGGCGTTGTCGTCGGTTGCCGACGTTCGGCGCCGCCGCCTGGGTCATGTCCGGCTCACGCCATCCTCCAGAACCTGAAGCTCTTCCCCGGTGGGTCGAACACGGTGCCCTCCGAGGAGGCGTAGATCTCCGTGCCTGTGCAGTTCTCGCCCGTGTAGACGGACATCCAGCCATAACCGCTGCGCGCCGAGCCGATGGCGGCGAGTCCGAGTTCCGACGCGTTGTGGCACCCGAGCTGCGCTACGCCCATGCGCCCGGTGAAGTCCTGGTTCTCCCACACGCAGAACCCGGGGAACGGCGAGCAGTCCTTGTAGGCCGCCTGGGCCGACGTCGACGTGTTCGTCACGAACAGTGCTGTCAGAGCTGCCGCGAACAGGATGCTGAGCGATCGGCGTTTCATACGAGTCCCTTCAGGTAGGTACAGGCCGGTCCCCGCAGGTGGAAACCGGTACACCGCCGAGTGTGGCGAGGACCGGTCGTGCCATGCTCAAGGCCGGTGCGGCTGCCGCTGGATCCTGTCTGGCGGATCATGGCGGAGCCAGAGTTTGATCGCGGCTGCCGTAACGGTGCCGTGGAAGACGTAAGCCCTCTTGTCGTAGCGGGTGGCGACGGCCCGGGAGCTCTTGAGTCGGTTGATGGTCCGCTCGATCTCGTTGCGGCGTTTGTAGGTCGCATGGTCGAAGCCGGCGGGTCGGCCACCTTTGTTGCCGCGTCGTTTGCGGTGGGCCCGCTGGTCCTTCGGTTCCGGGATGGTCTATTTGATCTGCCGTCTGCGCAGGTACCGGCGGTTGCGGCGAGAGCTGTACGCCTTATCTCCGCCCAGGTGGTCGGGGCGGGTGCGCGGATGGCCACCGCCGGGGCGCTTGACCCGGATCCGTTCGAGCGGGCCGCCCTTCGGGCGACGACGCGAATTGTCAGACAGGCCCTAGCAGACCGGGCGGCGCTCTCGCAATCCGTGCGATGCCGACTGACGCGCGGACGGTTGTGGTGCCGGACGCCATGTCATGGCGGTCACAGGCGGTCGACTCTGGGGTTCCGCAACGCCCCGCATGCGGGGAGCCAGGGACGGCTCCGGACGTGCGGGGGCCGGACATCCCCAGAAGGAGCCGCCCATGCGACGCCCCTCACCGTCCCGAAGGCACCGGAACCGGCCGGTCCACCTGCTGAGCCGCCTCCTCACCGTCGCGGCCCTGGTCCTGGGGGCGGCCCTGACCGGCCCGGTGCCCGCCGCCCAGGCCGCCGTGCCGGTCACCCGGGTCACCGGCTTCGGCTCGAATCCGGGCCAGTTGAACATGTACGTGTACCGTCCGGCGTCCCTGCCCGCGAACCCGCCCGTGGTCGTCGCCCTGCACGGGTGCACACAGAGCGCCCAGACCTACGCCGACAACTCCGGACTGCCCGGGCTCGCCGACCGGGACGGCTTCGTCCTCGTGCTCGCCGAGACGACCTCCTCGAACAACATCAACAAGTGCTTCAACTGGTTCCAGACGACGGACAACCGACGTGGACAGGGCGAGGCCCTCTCCATCAGCCAGATGGTGAGCCACGCCGTCTCCGCCTACGGGGCCGACCCCGGACGCGTGTACGTCACCGGCCTGTCCGCGGGCGGCGCCATGACCTCGGTCATGCTGGCCGCCTACCCCGACGTCTTCGCCGCCGGCGCGGTCGTCGCCGGTCTGCCCTACGACTGCACCCGCGACAACAGCCCGTACACCTGCATGAACCCCGGAGTCGACCTCGCCCCGAGCGCCTGGGCCCAGCGGGTCCGCGACGCCTACCCGTCGTACGACGGCCCCTGGCCCCGTACGGCGATCTGGTACGGCGAGCAGGACACCACCGTCGTACCGCGCAACGCCACCGAGCTGCGCGACCAATGGACGGCGGTCCACGGGCTGTCCCAGACCCCCACCCGCAGCTCCGTCATCGGACCCGACTCCACCCGGCACGACGAATACCTGGCGGCGGACGGCACGGTCGCCGTCGAGGTCGACGCGGTACCCGGCATCGGGCACGGCACCCCGGTCGAACCGGGCAACGGTGCCCAGCAGTGCGGTGCCACCGGTGCCCCGTACTTCCTCGGCTCGATCTGCTCCAGCTACTGGATCGCCCGCTTCTTCGGCCTCGAAGGCACCGGATCCGGCGGGGGCTCACTGCCCGCACCCACCGGACTGGCCGCGGGCGCGGTCACCGGCACCAGCGTCAGCCTGACCTGGGAGGCGGTGAGCGGCGCCGCCGACTACACCGTGTTCCGCGACGGCGCCCCGGTCGGGACCGCGAGCGGTACGTCGTACACGGACACCGGACTGACGGCGGGCACCACGCACACCTACGCGGTCGCCGCGCGCGACAACGCCGGTACGGCGGGCCCTCGTTCGGGAACGGTCACCGTCACGACCACCGGCGGCGCCACCGCCGCCTGCTGGACGAGCAGCAACTACACCCACGTCCAGACCGGCCGGGCCGTCACCAGCGGCGGCTACACCTACGCCAAGGGCTCGAACCAGAACATGGGGCTGTACAACACCTTCGTCACCCACACCCTGAAGGAGTCACCCGTCGGCACCTACACCATCGCCGACGGCGGCTGCCCCTGACCGCATCTCAGGTCGCGCCCACACAAGGGGACTTGGGCCGCCATGGTGGCCGGCACTGCTCCCGCCACCGCCATCATGGCGGCCCGACACATGTCCCCATGGACCCCCGTCTTACTAGCCTCCGGCGCGTTCACCCCACCCCACCCCATTCCATATTCCATCTCACTCGGATTCGAGGTCCCGGATGCTCCACCCCAGCACGGACGTCACCCCACCCGGCGGACGACGGCCCCGATGGCGGGCCGCGCTGTGCGCGCTGGTGCTCGCGACCGCCGGTACGAGCGTCCTCGCGTCGGCCGGCCCGGCACCCGCCGTCGGCGGCCACGGCCCGCACACCGGGACCTGTTCCACGGACGATCCGCCGCGGGTACCCGGAGCCTCCTTCCAACAGGCCGCCTGTCTCGACGAGTTGACCACCGCCGGGACCGTGGCCTCCGGACACACCGACCCCGCCGACTACGCGGGCCTGACGCCCAAGGACCTGCCGACGCCCAGCGGAGTGCCCGGGACCCAGATCGACGGCTACTTCCCCGACACGTCCACCACCAACACCGACCACGGCTGGAATCACGACGCGCAGTTCGTCATCCGGCTGCCCGACCACTGGAACGGCGGACTCGTCGTCGCCGGAACACCGGGCAACCGGGAGCAGTACGCCAACGACCGCGCGATCTCCGACTGGGTGCTCTCGCGCGGCTACGCCTACGCCGCCACCGACAAGGGCAACACCGGCCTCGCCTTCTACCGGGACGGCGACCGCCCCGGCGACGCCATCGCCGAGTGGAACACCAGGCTCACCCAGCTCACCCGGGCCGCCCGCGCCGTCGTCAGACAGCGCTACGGGAAGTCCCCCTCCCGCACCATCGCCACGGGCATGTCCAACGGCGGCTACCTGGTCCGCTGGCAACTGGAGAACCACCCCGAGCTCTACGACGGGGGAGTCGACTGGGAGGGCACCCTCTGGACCTCCGACGGACCCGGCCTGCTCACCTTCCTGCCGCCCGCGCTGCGCGCGTACCCGGTCTACGCGGCCGGCGGACCCGGCGCCGAGGCGGCCCAGGAAGCGCTGCACGCGGCCGGCTATCCGGCCGGGTCGGAGTTCCTGTGGCCGTACCACTACAAGACCTACTGGGATCTGACCCAGCGCATCTACCGTGAGGAACTGGACCCCGGCTACGACGGGACGACCGAGGCGGGAACCCCGTTCTGCGCCTCCGGAACCCCCGACTGCGACGCCGACTACGACTACGGCGCGAGACCGCGGTCCGTGCACCGCGCCGTCGACCGCATCGCGCTGACCGGGCGCATCGGCAAGCCGCTCATCACCCTCCAGGGCACGCTCGACGTGCTGCTGCCGATCAGCCGCGACGCGGACGTCTACGCCCGTATGGTGCGCGAGGCCGGGCGGGGACCGTTGCTGCGGTACTACCGCATCGCGGACGGGACGCACACCGACTCGCTCGTCGACGCCTTCCCGGACCGGCTCCGTCCGATGACCCCCTGCCACCGCTCGGCCTTCACGGCGCTGGAACGCTGGCTGGCGGGTGAAGGACGCCCTCCGGCCGGCCGCACCGTGCCGCGTCCGGCGGACGCGGACGCTTCGACACTGCTGACCGCATGCCCCTTGGAACAGCGTGCGGGCAGGCGCCACTCGGCCGCACGCTGATCGGGCGTCTTGCCGGTGTGCCGACGGGCTCCGCTTCGGCAACCTTGTCCAGGTCTTCGTCCCGCTGCCCTAATCTGGCGCATATGAACGCACCGGGGGACATGATCGACGGACGCTTCGAGTTGATCGATCGGCTGGGCAGCGGGGGTATGGGCACGGTGTGGCGGGCTCGCGACACCGTGCTCGACCGGGACGTCGCCCTCAAAGCCGTACACCCCGAGGCGGAGGCGTCCCAGGCGGTCCGCGAACGGGTCATGCGCGAGGCGAAGGCCCTGGCACGGCTCAGCAATCCGCACGTGGTGACCGTCCACCAGATCGTCGACACACACCCCCACCCGTGGATCGTGATGGAGCTGGTGCCCGGCCAGTCATTGCAACAGCGCTTGTCGGAAGGAGTGTTGAGCCCGGCGGAGACCGCTCGCATCGGCCGTCAGGTGCTCGCAGCCCTGCGAGTCGCCCACGCGGCGGGCATCCAGCACCGGGACGTCAAGCCGGCCAACGTCCTGCTCCGTCCCGACGGCCAGGCCGTGCTCACGGACTTCGGTATCGCCGCTCTCCAGGGCGCGACCGCGCTCACGGTCACCGGCGAACTCGTCGGCTCCCCCGAGTACATGGCCCCCGAGCGCATTCGTGGCCACGGCGACGACCCGGCCTCCGACCTGTGGTCCCTCGGGCTGCTCCTGTACGTGTGCGTGGAGGGTGTGAGCCCGCTCCGCCGTGTGACCACGCTCGCCACCCTGGCCGCTGTCCTCGACGATCCGGTTCCACCGCCCGTGCGCTCCGGCCTCCTCTCCGAGGTCCTGCGGTCCCTCCTCGTACGCGACCCGGCCGCCCGCCCCGACGGCGCGCGACTGGACGCGATGCTGGCCCAGGTCGAGTCGGGCGCCTCACCACGGTGGGACCCACCGACGCTGACGGCGGCGTCGATCCCGGCCCCGCCCGTCCCGGTACCGTCCTTCCCGGCCCCGCCCGTTCCGGCACCGTCCTTCCCGGCCCCGCCCACCCGGCCGGATTCCCCGGTCCCCGGACATCCGCACCGGCACCGCGGAGCCGTCCTCGCCGTCGCGCTCACCCTGACCGTCGTCGCGGTCACCACTCTGGTGCTCACTCTTGGCCCGTTCGGCGACGACAAGCCCTCCGACCGGGCAGCAGGCTCCACGCCGAGTCCATCCGCCGTACCCGCCACCACACCTCAGAGTTCGCAGCCGCTGCGGAGTCCGAGTCCCGCCGCCGAGCCCAGCGATCCGGTGGTGTCCAGTCCCGCCCGTAGTGATGCGGTGGTGTCCAGTCCCGCCCGTTCCGAGTCGTCGCCCGTTCCGGCGGAATCCGGTCGCTGGATCGCCCAGCTGTCCTCCGAACCCGTCTCCTCGGGTACCGCGGCCCGCGACCGGCATCTCGCGGACATCCGTCTCTCCGTGCCGGAAGCGCTCGTGCTGCGCAGCGACGACTACGCGCCCCTGCGCCCCGGCTACTGGGTGATCTACGCGCCCGGTCCGTTCGCCGACAACCGCGCGGCCCTCGCGTTCTGCGCGGAACGCGGCCGCACGACCACCAACAGCTGCATCGGCCGCTACATCAAGGGGCGTGGCTGAGCCGACACCCGCCTCAGACGTGCCCCGGTGCCGCCTCCGTGGTCGTGGGGTTCGCTCGGGTGTGCCGGGGGAGGAGCAGCGGGGTCGCCAGCAGGAGCACACCGGCCAGCGCGATGGCCGTACGCGGGCCGAGCAGGGCACCCAGTACGCCCCACAGCGCCGTCAGGAGTGCGGTCGCGCCCTTGGTCGTCACCGCCCAGGCCGTCAGCGTGCGGGCGACCCGGTCGTTCGCGGTGCGTTCGAGACGGCAGGTGGAGTAGACGGGGTTGAAGACCCCGCAGCAGAAGATGAGCCCGAACTCGACGCCCATCACCAGCAGCAGCCCTCCGGTGCCCGGTCCCAGGAAGGCGAGGCCGAGCGGCCAGAGGGCGCGCAGCGCCCCGGACCCGACCAGGACCCGATGCTGCCCGAACCGGGTGACCAGCGGCCGGGCCAGCCGTGAACCGAGCAGTCCGCCGATCGAGGGCGCGGCGAAGGCCAGGCCGTACTGCCACGGCGTGAACCCGAGCCTGCCGAGCATCAGGACGGCCAGCAGCGGCTGGGCGGCCATCACCAGGCCGTTGAACACGGCTGTGTTGAAGAACAGCGGACGCAGGGTGCGGTCGGCGAGGATGTACCGCCAGCCGTCGAGCAGGTCCGAGGCCCGCATGCGCGCGGCCCCCCGGCGTTCGGGCGGCGGTTCGTGCCCGCCCGTCGCGCGGATGCCCAGCGCGGAGAGCAGATAGCTGACCCCGTCGGCCACCACCGTCGCCACCGGACCCAGAAGCCCGATCGCCGCGCCGCCCAGCGGCGGTCCGATGATCGTGGTGGTCCAGGCCGTCGACTCGAACCGGGCGCCCGCGACCAGCAGGTGCTCGGCCGGCACGAGCGTCTTCAGATACGCGCCGGAGGCGGCGCGGAAGGTGATGTCGGCGGCCGCGACGACCACCGAGACGAGCAGGAGCTGAACGAAGGTGAGCGCGCCGAGCGCGAAGGCGGCGGGGATCGTCAGCAGCGCGGCGAACCGCACCAGGTCCATCGCCACCAGCACCGGCCGCTTGCGCCGGAACTCCACCCACGGGCCGAGCGGCACCGCCGCGGCCGCGCCCACCGCGGCCCCCACGGAGGCGAGCACGGCGACCTCGGCCGGTCCGGAGTGCAGCACCCGGATGGCGATCAGCTCGAACGAGCCGAAGGCGAGCCAGGTGCCGAGAGCGCTCGCCCCGTACGCCCCCCAGAGCCACCCGAACCGCCGCCCCAGCCGGTGCCCGCTCCTCATGCCGACACCCTCGCTCCTCGCCCACAACCGGTCCGCGTCCGAAGACATCAAAGCGAGCACCGCGACCGGGGATCAAACAACCGTGGGACCACACGCCACAACCATCGGTTGTGGCGTTAGGGTGGTTCTGTGGACCTCGACACTGTCCGGACGTTCGTCGCCGTCGCCGACGCGGGGCAGTTCCAGGAGGCCGCCGCCGAGCTGGAGGTCACCCAGCAGGCCGTTTCCAAACGCGTCGCGGTGCTGGAGCGCACCCTCGGTGTGCGGCTGTTCACCCGTACACCGCGAGGCGCCGAACTCACCATCGACGGCCAGGCGTTCCTGCCCCACGCGCGTGAACTGCTGCGCGTGTCCGAACGCGCGGTCGCGTCCGTGCGCACCGGCCGCCGTCCGCTGCGCGTCGACATCATCGCCTCGCGCGGCGCGGCGTCGGGCCTGATGCGCGGCTTCCACCGTACGTACCCCGAGGTCGACCTCGACGTGGTGATGCTGTTCGAGATCGAGGCGGCGGTCGCCGCCGTCCGGTCCGGTGCGATCGACGCGACCTTCCGTGCGGTCGCCGTGCCGGGCCGACCCCTCCCCGAGGACATCGAGGCCGTACGGGTGCTCGACGAGCCGCTCCAGCTCCTCACCGGCGCCGCCCACGCGCTGGCGGAAGCCCGGTCGGTGACCGTCGCCGAGCTCGTCGGGCACCGGATCTGGATGCCGGGCATCGTCCCCGGGACCGAGTGGGCCGCGTACTACGACGACCTGGTCGCCGAGTTCGGTCTGACCATCGAGGCGACCGGTCCGAACTTCGGCTCCGACGCGCTCCTCGACACCGTCGCCGACACCCCGGCGCTCGCCACGTTCATGGGTGAGCGGACCCTCCCGAGGCTGTCGCCGGGAGGTGCCCCCGACGTCTGGCGCGACGAGCGCGGCCTGCGCCTGATCCCGGTGACCGACCCGACCCCCGTCTACCCGCACTCGCTCCTGTGGCACCGCGACAATCCCCACCCGGCGCTGGCCACGCTCCGCGCCTACCTCGCCGCCGCGGCGGCCGGTCACGACACGGCCGGGACCTGGACGCCGGGCTGGGTGATCCCGCGCTGATCGCGGCGGACCAGCTTGCCGTCGCAGGGCTGGAAGGCGTCACCTCGCGCCGCCCCCGCACCCGGCAGCCGCCGTCCTCACGGAGAAGAGGGCCGCCCTTCGGTCCCTGCCCGCAGGACCTCGTCCAGTGAAGTCGCCCGGTGTCCGGTGAGGTCCTCGACGGCGGTCGTCACGGTGGCGAGAGACCCGTCGGCGATCGCCGCGTACGTGGACACCCACGCGTCGAGCTGCCAGTCGGGCGCCCCGTACCGCGCGCGGGAGGCGTACGCCTCCTCGGTCGTCTCCGGGACGTAGGAGACCGGTGGGCCGCCGACGGCGCTGAGGATCCGGGCCACTTCGGTCAGGGTGAGGGACTGCGGTCCTGTGAGCTCGTACGTGCGGCCGGTGTGCGGATGCGGATCGAGCAGTACCGCCACCGCGGCGTCGGCGATGTCGTCCTGGGCGACCAGTGCCGCTCTGCCGTCACCGGCCGGCCCGCGGATGACGCCGTCGGCGCCCACGAGAGCGGGCATGAAGTCGGCGTAGAGGTTGTCACGCAGGAAGGTGCAGGGGATGCCGGCGGCACGGATGTGCTGTTCGGTGTGCCAGTGGTCCCGGGCCAGGGTGAAGGTCGCGTCGGGCGCGGCCCCGTAGAAGGAGATGTAGACGAGGTGCGCGACACCGGCCTGAGCCGCGGCATCGATGAAGGTGCGGTGGTCCCGGAGCCGGTCGGGGGACTCCGAGGCCGAGACCATCAGGACGCGGTCGGTGCCGCGCAGGGCGCTTACGAGGGCTTCGTGGTCGTCGTACGCGCCGGGCACCGCGACCGCGCCGGTGAGCTGCGGAGCGCGGGAGGGGGTGCGGGCCAGGAGGGTCTGCGCGATTCCGGCGGCGGCCAGCCTGCGCGCGATACGCCCGCCCAGGCGGCCGGAGGCTCCGGTGATCGCGTAGGTGGCATCGGTGGGAGCCAACGTTCTCCTCCTTGAGCGGGCGCAGGGCGCAGGGCGCCGGGCGTCGGTTTCGCCACGGTGGCCGTGGCGGCGGGCAGCGGGTCGGCCGGTGGTCGCCCGGTCCACGGGGTGGCGGACGCGGGTGAAGGGGTTCCCGGACGAGTGTGACGGTGGTTCGGTGGACGGGCTCGTCGGACGAGCCCGTCGGACGGGCTCGGCGGTTCCGTCGGTGATTTCGCGGTTGTCCGTGGGGGAACGGCGTCGTCGACCGGGCCGGCGCACAGTCTGCTTGCCAACTTCCTTGCAGGATCGCGGTGTTCGGACCGGTTCAGATCTCGACCGCCGCGTAGGACTCGACGTAGGAGTCACCGTCGGCGCCGTAGTACGTGCAGGTGCGCACCGCCAGGTCGACGTCGTACCGGACGACTCCCGCCTTCCAGCAGCCCTGGACGAACTCGGGGAACGTCGTCCGGCCCGCCTGGTCGGCGCGCAGCGCCTCGACCAGCGCTTCGCGGTCGAACGGCGGGACGTCGACCGTGCCGGTGATCAGCGGCTCCCCTTGGACCGCGACCGGGCCGGCGGCGGTCACGTAGAGCATCGCGTTGGACGGCACGGCCATCTCGCAGCGGGTGACGCCGGCCTGGCGCAGCACCTCGGCGAGGTGGGGGAAACCGCCGGCCCGGGGACGGACGGCGTCCGCGCGCGTCATCGCGGCCCGCAGATTGCCGATCGCGTCGGTCATGGTGCTCTCCCGGAGAGGTGTGGTGCGGGCGCCGCGGAACGTTTCACGGCGGTAGTACGATGACAACAAACTTACAGAACGACAATATGTTGTCAAAGGGATGTTGTCGACGAGGAGAGAGGTGACCGGCGTGCCTGATGTGCCGGACGAAATGGCCCTGCTGGTCGCGGACGTCTACGAGGCGGCAGGCGTGCTGCGCAGGTCGGGGGAGGCGATCGCGGCGGCCGAAGGGCAGACACAGGCGCGATGGCAGGTCCTCAGCGCCGTCTCCGACGAGCCCCTGCCGGTCGCCCGGGCCGCCCGCCGCCTGGGCATCACCCGCCAGGGGGTCCAGCGCATCGCCAACGACCTCGCCCGCGACGGACTGGCCGACTTCCGGCCCAACCCCGATCACCGGAGCTCACCGCTGCTCGGCCTCACCCCCCGAGGACGCCGTGTACTGGCCGGGATCACCGACCGCGCCGCGGCGGCCCACCGTGTGCTCTCCGCGGACATCGCCCCCGCCGACATCGTCGCCGCCCGGGACCTGCTGCGCCGGGTGGTCGAGCAGGTGCGGCAGCGGGAAGGCGAGTAGGCGGTCCCGAGGCGTCGCTGGGCTCGTTCCGGCCCGCGCACTCATCTGCCGACGCCGGTTCTCGACGGCTCAGCGCCGCCACTCGTAGACACCGAGAGAGGTCTCCACGACCTCCTGGGGCCACGTGGCGCGGACACGCCGCAGTCGTTCGTGGTGCTCATCGGCCCATCCGCCGGCCAGGCGGACCGGGACACGGACGGATGTCCCCGATGCGGCCATGTCCGCCACCACGATCACGGCGGTCCCGTTCCGGCCGGACAGCTCGAACCGGATCTCGGGGGTGCGCCCGTCATCCATCCAGACGGCGTTCCGCCCGGCTGCGATCTCTCCCAGGACCTGTGACCAGCTGTCCAAGTCGTCCGGAGTCAGACACGCATCGAGACGTCCTTGGGCGAACCCGCTGGTGACGACGATCTCCGCATCGAGGTAATCGTGCATGGTCAACACCCCGGGCATCGTCCGGCCGAGAACCCTGACCTCAAGACCGCCCTCCCCGTCGACCAGACGGACGAGATCCACCATGCTGTCCTCCGCCATGCCTGTTCCCCACTCCCGAGTCGACTCTCGTCATCATGCACGTGCGTCAGCGGGTGGGGTGCCGCTGGTCGAAACAGTCCGCAGGACCGGCCTGGATCACGCGATAATGATCACTGGTCACCTGTGCGTACTCCTTGGGGAGGTCTTGTGAGTCCGAGTCCGCGCGAGGTGTTTCTCCAGCTTGTTCATGGGGTTGCCGACGGGAACCTCGACGAGTTGCCCGACCTGTACGGCGAGGTCACCGATGTCCGGCATCCGATGGCGGCGCGGGAGTCGGAGCCGTTGACGAGTCGGCGTGCGCTCCAGGAGCACTTCACGGTGCCGCCGGAGGCCCGGGAGTCCTTGCCGAAGAGGCGGGTCGTCGATGTCGTCGTTCACGAGACCGCCGATCCTGAAGTGATCGTCGCCGAGTTCGCCTACGAGTTCACGTTGCCGGACGACTCCACGGCCAAGGTGCCCTGCGTCTTCGTCATGCGTGTCCGGGACGGCCGGATCATCGAGTCACGCGACTACATCGACCCGATTCGTACGTACACGGCACGCGGGGACCTTGACCGGCTCATCGCATCGTTGCGGAAGGACGCTTCCTCAAGGCCCTAGCCTCGCGTTCTCACCGACGAGGCCGTTTCGGCGGCCCCGACGCCCTGGCGGAAGCCGGCGGGCGAAGGCGAGAAGTGGAACGGTTCGGTGTCCGCCCGCGTCGTCCCTCTTCGGGGCACCGCTGCTGTGTCCCGGAGAGGGGAGACCGGATGTATGGGGGCGACTTCGCCAAGTGGACAAGGCGGTTCGAGGACGAGCGCGAGCGCAGGCGCGCCCAGGGTGATCCGGACTGGGGGCGAAGCGCGACGCTGCATCCGGCGGTGTGGGCCGGCATCCAGCGCTTCCAGGTCGGCGAGGACGGTGACGGCGCCAACCTCGTCGGCAAGGCGGACCAGGCCGGCGACGCCGACTACGCGCAGGCGGTCCGGCTCTTCGTCGCCGAGGAACAGAACCACGCCCGTCTGCTCGCCCGGCTGCTGGCCGCGGGGGGCGTAGCGACGTTGACCGGGCACTGGAGCGACGCGGCCTTCGTACGGCTGCGGCGTCTCATGGGCCTGCGCATGGAACTGCTGGTGCTGATGATCGCGGAAGTGGTGGCGCTGCGTTACTACCGGGCCCTGCGCGATGGCACCGGCGACCCGCTCACCACGGAGGTGGCGGGACGGATCCTGTCCGACGAGCAGCGCCATGTCCCGTTCCACTGCGAGCGGTTGCACGCCTCCCTCGCGGAGCTGCCCCACGCGGCGCGCCGCCCGGTGATGGCCCTGTGGCGACTTCTTCTGCTCGCGGTCTCTCTCGTCGTCGCCGCCGACCACGGCCCGGCACTGCGCCGTCTCGGCATCGGGCGCCTGCGCTTCGTGGTCGATGTCATGACCTCGTCCCGCGAGGTGGTCTCCGACGTGCTGGTGCCCCGCCCGGACGCGTGGACGGGCGCGGGCTGACGACGGACAGCTCCACCGTTTCCCGCAGCCTCTTCAGGAGGGAGGTCGGGCCGTCACCGGCGTGGCCGCGCGGAAGAGGTGCAGGAGGGCCTGGGCCGGCGGGGTGTCCGGGTCGAAGAACTGCGTGGCCAGCGCGGCCGGCACCGCCGTTCCCCGCATGCGGACCTCGTGGCAGCGGAAACAGAACGCCGCCTCGAACAGCACCAGGTCGAGGGAGTCCTCGTACGATCGGACACTCCAGCCGGGGGAGAAGCCGCAGCGCTGCTGTCCGCTGCCGGGCAGGTCCTCGATCAAAGCCAGGGCTCTCGCCGCCTCGCTCCCGGTCCAGTGGGCGACCGTCCTGCCGGGGTAGGGGGCACCCTTCTTGGCCGGCAGGGCGGAGATCCTCACGACCTCGATCAGCGCGGTGGACGCAACGGCTTCGGCGGGGAGCTGCATGGGCACAGTCTGCTCTTCCTGCCGACGGCCGGCCGAGGCGGGCCGGGACCCGGGCCGAGCGCGGTCCGGGCTTGACTTCGGTGTCACGTCTGCGGGGTCGTCAGCCATCGGCCCGGGTGTCCGGGAGGGAGCCGGAGATCTTCGCGTACGGCCGCGTAGAAGCCTTCGCGGCCCTTGCGCTGGCGTTCCAGGAGTGCTTGCCATGCCCCGGGATCGCGGGTGCCCGCGCGTTGGAAGCCCTCCATCTCCATCACCACCGTCACCCATTCCCGGGCCCGGTCCACCACTTCGCGGCTGCCCAGCATGAGCAGGGCCTCCCCCGGAGGATCGCGGTCGTCGGTGGCCCGGGCCATGAGCGGTTCGGCCTCGGCCAGGGGTAACGGGTGCGGATGCGGGTCGTTGCCCATGTGGGCGGCGACACGGTAGGTGAGGGTCACCGACTTCTTCAGCGACCGCGCGTACTCGGAGTACACGGCGAGGCGCCGTTCTTCCCACCGCTCCGCCCGATCCCGTTTGAAGCGCTCGCGGTCGCTGCGGACGAGAGCCAGATACGAACCCAGGGCGCCGATCACGACGCCTACGAGCGCGGGGAGTTGCTGAAGGAAAGCGGACATGATCGCACCGTACCGACCGCGGTGTCCGGGACGGGCGACTTCACGACCGCGTGGACCGCCGAGCACCGACGAAGTGGGCCGCGGCCGCGGACGGGACTGCGGCCCACTCGGCCGGCTCGGGCGGTCAGGACAGGATCTCGACGTACCCGTCGGTGCCGTGCACACGGATCCGCTGCCCGTCCCGGATCAGCCGGGTGGCCCGCTCCACGCCCACGACGGCCGGCAGACCGTACTCCCGGGCGATCACCGCGCCATGCGTCATCAGACCGCCCACCTCCGTCACCAGGCCCGCCACCGCGACGAACAGGGGGGACCAACTGGGGTCCGTGAACGGTGTGACCAGGATGTCGCCCGGCCCGAGATCGGCGTCCGCCATGTCGAGGATGACGCGGGCCCTTCCCTCGATCGTCCCGGCGGAGACGGGCAGTCCGACCAGAGCGCCGTCCGGCACGTCGTCGCGCCGGTAGGACCCGGTGACGGCCTCACCGTCCGAGGTGAGCACCCGGGGCGGTGTGAGCGCCCGGTACGAGCGGAACGCGTCCTTGCGCCGCCGGATGAGCCGGTCGTCCACCCGGTTCGTGCGTACGACGTCGTGGAACTCCTGGAACGTGAGATAGAAGACGTCCTCCTTCTCGTGAAGCACGCCGGCCCGCACGAGGCGCCCGGCCTCCTCCAGCAGGGCCCGCTTGTAGACGAAGGAGCGGCTGACGATGCCGTACTTCGGGTACTCCCGGTACCCGGCGAAGGCCCTGACCTGGTCGACCATCCGCTTGGTCTCGTCGGCTCTGCGGTCACCGTCCGGCAGGGCCCGCAAGCGTGACAGAACGTCCTGTTCCTTCTCCCGCGCCCTCGACCGCCCCTGCTCGAAGCGCCGTTCGGCGGCGCCCGGCTCGAAGTTCCTGACGTTGTCGAGGATCACGGGCACGAGGGCGCTGGGCTGCTCACGCCACCGTGGCCGGGTGATGTCGATCTCGCCGACGCAGCGCATGCCGTACCGGTCGAGATAGGCCTCGATGGCGTCGCGGGCTTCGGTCCCGCCCGCGAGCTTCGCCAGTTCGTCCAGGAAGTCGTCGCCCTCGACGTCCTGAAGGAACGCCACCACCTCCGGTCGGGAGCGGATCACGTCGGCGACGTCGAGCAGCTCCAGGCCCATCTCCGACGTGATGTTGTCAGGAGCGGACAGCGTCAGCGTGTCGGCCGCGTTCTTCTCGCCCAGCCACTCCCCGAGTTTGTCGTTGAGCCACCAGGTGGCCTCCATCCCCGCCATGATCGCCCGCATGTTCAGCGGATCACCGAGGACCCGCTTGTGCTCCTCGAACGCCTCCAGGAGGAAGTCGAACAGCGCCGGTCCGCTCTTCGTCCGGATGCCGCTCTCCAGGGCGGCGACGGACGCCCGGCTGCGCTCGATCAGCTCGGTGACGATGGCGGGATCGGCCTCGGCCGGGGTGGACGCACCGCCCGCCGACGGCCCGCCGGGACCCGTGTCCGGGAGCGAGGGGACGAAGTCGTCGCGGTCGAGGACGGTCTCCAGAGCGTTTCTGACCAGCGGATCCCCCTTTCCCATGACGTCCAGGAGGGCGGCGCGGCCGGCGGGGGAGGCCAGGCGCCGGGTGACGTCGACGAACAGCCTCCCGCCGGCCTCGTGCATCGGCACCATCGCCGTCAGCTGCCACATGGAGCAGCCCAGCGGCTTCATGGCGTCGGTCATCATCTGCTGATGGCCGACGGAGACGTAGACGTGGTTCTCCCGGTCGCCGGCCTCGGGAACGGGGAACAGCGTGGTGATCGGACGGCTCTGCACGATCCGGAAGCCGTCGTCGGTCAGGCACCACTCGATGTCCTGAGGACTCCCGAAACGCGCTTCGATCCGCCGGCCCAGCCGCACGAGCCGCAGGACCTGCTCATCCGTCAGTGACGGCTGCTCCTGCCGCCCCGCGTCGATCGCCACTTCCCGCGTACCACCGGCCGGCAGGGCCTGGACGGCACGCTGTTTGGCGGCGATCGTCCTGGCGACGACCTCGTCGTCCCGCACGGTGAAGACGTCGGGGTTCACCAGTCCGGAGACCAGGGCCTCGCCGAGACCGAAGCCGGCGTCCACGGTGGACACCTTCCGGTTGCCCGTGACGGGGTCGGCCGTGAACAGGATGCCGGCCGCGTGCGGGAAGACCATCCGCTGTACGACGACCGCCATGTGGACCGTACGGTGGTCGATGCCGTTGCGCCGGCGGTAGGTCACGGCCCGCTCGGTGAACAGCGACGCCCAGCACCGGCTGATGTGCCGGAGGATCTCCGCCGGCCCCACGATGTTCAGATACGTGTCCTGCTGGCCGGCGAAGGAGGCCGTCGGCAGGTCCTCCGCCGTCGCGCTGGACCGGACGGCGTAGGCGGCTTCCTCGCCGAGCCGGGCGAGCGCGCGCGTGACCGCCGCCGCGAGATCGTCCGGGACGGTGATCCCTTCGACGGTCCGGCGGATCCGCGCGCTGAGCGTGCGGATCGCGTCCCGGTCGTCCGGGTTCACGCGCGACAGCTCGTCGATCAGGCCGTCGACCGACGGCACCTCCGCCATGATCCGCCGGAAGGCGTCCGTCGTCACACAGAAGCCCGCCGGCACACGGACGCCCTCGATCCGCGACAGCCCGCCCAGATGCGCGCCCTTGCCGCCGACGACCGCGACCTGCGTCCGATCGACCTCTTGAAGATCCAGCACGTACTGCTCAGTCATTGCGATGCCTCCGAGGCGGCCGTGTTCCGTCGTACCGCGATGTCCGATCACCGGCGCCTCCCACTCTGTCGAACCTTCTTGTCGAGCACGTCCTCGTGCCTGGTCGCCTTCCCGCTGACGCGTCGTCCGGCCGCTCCGCCGATCGGGCGGCGCGCAACCCCGCACCGCCGCGGGCCGGGGCACAGACCGACGATTGTGCGCCGTGACCGGGGCCTTGCGGCAAGCCCCCCGGTGCGCTATAAGTTGAGAGAGGCAAGGAGAGGACTCTCCTTGCCTTTCGTGTTCTCAGGCCACGAGTGATTTTCAGGCCACGAGCAGGCGGAGCCCGAGTTCCGCCGCGTCGAGGGCGACGAGGTCGCGGTTGCGCTCGGCCCACCGGCCCGAGGACAGATCGTCGCGGAGCCGGGTCACCGCCCGCAGTTCGGCCTCCGGTCCGACCCTGGTCCACACCGACACCGCGCGGCGCACGGGTTCGTCCAGGTACGCCTCGGGCCGGCGCCAGTACGCCTCGAAGAAGCCGTCGGCGCAGTCCCACGGAATGAGCACCGGTTCCGCCCGGCCCCCGATCGCCCGGGTCAGGTCGGCCAGTGAAGGCCAGCCGGCGAGAAGGCCGGCGAACTCGGGCAGGTAGTCGCGGATGAGCCAGAACCGCTCACGCCAGGCGGGGTCACTGGCGTCGTACGTGACCACGACCACGCGCCGGGCCACGCGCCGCATCTCGCGCAGCCCGGCGATCGGGTCCCGCCAGTGATGAACGGTGCTGAAAGCCATCGCCGCGTCGAAGGACCCGTCCTCGAACGGAAGGCTCTCGGCATGCGCGGCCACGCAGGGCGCCGCGCCCGTGGGACGCTGTGCCCGCATGACGGCCGACGGCTCCACCGCGGTCACGTCGCGGTCCGGGGGCTCGTAGGAGCCGGTGCCCGCGCCGACGTTGAGGACCGTGCGGGCGTCCCCGAGCGCATCCCAGACGCGTGCGGCGATCCGTGGCTCGGTCCGCCGTGTCGCCGGGTAGGCGGACCCGATGGCGTCGTACAACTTCGCTCCGAACATGGTCAGTTGCTCCTCGGGTGTCGTCCTGATCCCCATGGCCCGTGCCTCCAGTTCCCTGTCTATCGACGTCACCATGGCCGCCGCGCGGTCGCGCTGCTCCAGCAGCAGGCCGCGCAGCCGGTGCAGGTGCGCGACCGCGTCGGTGGCCGGGTCGTCGACCAGACGCGCGATCTCCCGTAGTCCGAAACCCAGTCGCCGATAGGCGAGCACCCCTCGTAGCCGCTCCACGTCGCCGGCCGAGTAGGCCCGGTATCCGGCTCTGGTCCGCGCGGACGGCCGTACGAGGCCGATCTCGTCGTAGTGATGCAGCGTGCGGACGCTCACGCCGGCCAGCTCTGCCACGCGTCCCACGGTCAGGTGTTCCTCCACGCCACCGACCATGCGGCATGACGCCGCGTGAGGGTCAAGGCGCGCGCCACAGGTGAGGCCTTGTCAACACGGAAGGCAGCCTTGATAGTTGTCCCGTTCGATGGGCCGAGGGCCGATGACTTGGGGGGCGATGGTGCGGCGTACCGGGAGTGAGGCGGAGCTCGGTGAGAGACGCGGGAGTTACCCGATAGCGGGCGCCATGGGTGGCGTTCTCCAGATGTTCCGGCGCTTCGCCGTGCTCTTCTGTCTCTTCACGCTGGGATTCATGATCATCAAGAGGCCCCACGGCGCGCTCTTCAAGTGCCTGGTCTCGGTGGCCGTGATCCTCGGCCTGGTCGGGCTGCGGGCCGCGTGGGGCTGGGTGTCCGTGCGGGTCGGGGCGCGCCTGTGTCACATCCACACCGGCGGTCTCGCCGTCACCGGACTGTTCGGCCAGGTGAAGCACTCCATTCCGTGGGACACGATCACCGAACTGAGGCACATGTCGAACCTGTCGCCCCTGCTCACCTTTCACCGGTTCGAGCTGGAGCGGCGCGACGCCAGGACCGTGGCGATCCTTGTCCTGCAGGCGAAACCGGAGTTCGTGCCGGCCCTGCAGCGGGCGTCGGAGTCGGGAGGGCTGCGCCCGGAGCGATGAGCCCGTCGTCCGCGTGCCGGCGCCCGTTCCTCTTCCCGTCCTGAGGTCCGGTCGGATACGCGCGTCCGGTCGGATACGCGCGTCCGGTCGGATACGCGCGTCCGTCGGATACGCGCGTCCGTCGGATACGCGCGTCCGTCGGATACGCGCGTTCGTCAGATGCGCCGGGACCGGATCACGTCGGCGGCGCCGAACACGTCGTTCTTGCCCGCTATGAGGTCCTTGCACAGCTCGACGAGTTCCCCGTACGGGCTGTCGAGCCCTTCGCCGCTGGCGTGCATGTAGGCGATGGCCACGGCGCACGCGAAGCGGACGTTCAGCGAGGGAAGCGGCCGCAGCAGGAGCAGCGTGTGCAGCAGGGCCGCCGCGCGCCATGACGCGTCGGGGTCGATGCCCAGGCGAGGCGGATCCACGCGGTGCCGCGCCACCGCCGCGACCAGCGCGGAGAAGTCGCTGATGTGGGGCTGGTCGGGGAGGGCCGCTTCGTGCTGCCGCAGGAGCCAGCGCACGTCGATGTGTACGACGGGAGCCATGGGTTTCAGGCGGCCCTGCCTGTCGTGCGGGTCACCGGACCGTCGTCGATGCCCGCGGCGGCGATGGCATCGGCCAGCGCGGGATCGTGGAAGACGCTCTGGAAGACCGCCGCGCCCTCCTGGAGCGCCCGGTGGTGGGCGATCGCGCCGGCGGTGGACGCCCTCACGAAGGCTTTCATCGGCATGTTCTGCTCCTGGGCGATCGCCCGCAGGTCCGCGAGCTCCGCGTCGGAGAATTCCACGTTGAGTGCTGCCATGACGGCAGGGTACCGCTGAGGTACCCCGAGCTCAATCATCGCAGGTCAGAGTCTGTGTGTCCGGTACCTCCAGAGGTACCCGGCCGACCTCGGTCCCGGCCGGACCCGCTGGGGCGCGACCTGCCCGGCCGGGACCTGTCCGGGGGGCGGGTGGGCGCGGTGGAGGCGTGTCAGGAACGGGCCGGCAGCGTGGCACCGGGCGTCTCGTCGCCGACGAGGAAGAGCCTGAGACGGCACTCGTCCTCCGCCTCGACGCCCACCTGCCGTCCCCAGTGGGCGGAGAGGCGGTGCGCGATGTCGACCAGCCGTCGGCGGTCCTCCCGGGTGTACGCGGGGAACCGGGCCCATCCCTCGTCGGCGATCCTGTTGCCGAGCTCGGTGAACAGCAGGGCCCGGAAGCGTGCCTCTTCCTCGGCGGAGAGCGGTTCGGGCGCGTCCTTCGCGGGCCGCGTCCGTACGTTGTACAGATCTCGTGTCACCGCTTCGCCCGCCTTCGCTCCAGGTCCGTTCGCGCGAGCCTACCGGTGCTCGGCGACCGGCTTCGGGGGACCGGCCGCGCCGACGCGGGCCTCGTCGCCCCGGGGCCGGCCGGTCCCCGGTCCGACGGGGTGTCGGCGTCGTTCACCGGGCGGCCAGGGCACTTCGGGGCGGGAGTCGTGCCGGTGCCGGGCCGCGGGTCACTCTTCGCCGGTGGCGCGCGGATGCTCCATGCGGGAGAGCCAGGTGGCCAGCAGTGTCTCCAGCGACGCGGCCTCGGCCGGCGGAAGCAGATCCAGCAGGTGGCGTTCGTTGCGCATGTGGTCGGTGAACGCCTGGTCGATCAGTTCGCGTCCGGGCCCGGTGAGCGCGACGATCCGGCCGCGTTGGTCGTCGTCGGAACGGCGGCGGGTGACGAGCCCGGCCCGCTCCAGACGGTCGATCCGCTTCGTCATCGCACCGGTGGTGACCATGGTGTGGGCGGCGAGTTCGCCGGGAGCCCGTTCGTAGGGCTCACCGGCGCGGCGCAGTGCGCACAGGACGTCGAACTCGCCCTCGCTCAGGCCGTAGCGGCCGTACACGAGGCACAGTTCCTCGCTGAGCCGGTCGGCCAGGCGGTGCAATCGGCCGATCACTCCTTGCGGGCTCGTGTCGACGTCGGGGCGCTCGCGGCGCCACTCCGCCTGGATGCGGGCCACACGGTCCAGGGATTCGTCGTGCTCCATGACTCCATGGTAGCTTCCCGGGAAGCTATAGTAGCTTCCATGGAAGCTAATTTGCGCTGGGTGGCCCTGACCGGGGTCGCGCCGGTGGCCTGGGGCACCAACTACTTCGTGACCCACGAGTTCCTGCCGGCCGACCGGCCGCTCTACGGGGCCGCCCTGCGGGCACTGCCCGCGGGCCTTGTCCTGCTCGCCCTGTGCAGACAGCTGCCGCGCGGCGCGTGGTGGTGGCGGTCCGCGGTGCTCGGGCTGCTCAACATGAGCGTGTTCTTCGTTCTCGTCTACGCCGCTTCCCAGCTGCTTCCGACGAGCGTGGCCTCGACCGTGATGGCGGTGGCGCCGCTGACGATGATGCTCATCGCCTGGCCCCTGGTGTCCGAGCGGCCCCGTCCCGCCCATCTGGCCGGCGCCGCGATCGGACTCGGCGGGGTCTGCCTCATGCTGCTCTCCGGAGCGGGGACGGTGAGCGTCCCGGGAATCCTCGCCTCGGCCGCCGCGATGCTGGTGTCGTCCTTCGGGTACATCCTGGCCAAACGGTGGAACGCCGGTGCCGACGTGCTCGCCTCGACCGCCTGGCAGCTCACCGCCGGAGGTCTGTTCCTGCTTCCGGTCGCCGCGGCCGTGGAAGGCCGCCCGCCCGCGCTCTCCGGGCAGACGCTCCTCGCGTTCGGCTTCGTCACCCTGATCGCCACCGCGCTGGCCTTCGCCGCCTGGTTCACCGGGCTGCGGCATCTGCCCACCGGGACCGTCGGACTGATCGGACTGCTCAATCCCGTGACCGGCGTACTGCTCGGCACCGTGGTCGCGAAGGAGGTGCTGACCCTTCAGCAACTGGGCGGCCTGGTCCTGGTCCTGGCCGGAGTCGTCCTCGGCCGGCCCGGGCGCGCGGGCCGGCGCGACACCGGTCGGACAGTCCACCGCGGACATCCGGCGAGTGTCCGTAACGAGTGATCTTCGCGGGGCAGGCGTGTGCGGACGCTGGGGGCCGGGCCGCTATGGATGCTTCTGTACGGAGAACTCGTTGCCGTCGGGGTCGAGCAGCAGGACGCGGTCGCCGCGGTCCTCGCCGGTGGACGTACGCGTCGCGCCGAGCGAGACCAGGCGGTCCACCTCGGCCTCCCGGTCGGCGTCGGCGGGGAGTGCCAGCTCCAGATACAGCCTGTTCGTTCCCGTCTTCGGTGCCACCGGGGGACCGCCCCAGGTGATCTTCGTACCGCCGTTCGGCGACTGGATCGCGGTCTCCTGGTCCTGGTCCCAGACCAGCGGCCACCCCAGCGCCTTGCTCCAGAAGTAGCCGACCTCCTGCGTACCGTCGCAGGCGAGCGCTCCGATGACTCCGGTGTCGGCGAGGAACTTGTTGCCCGCCTCGATGACGCAGAACTCGTTGCCGTCCGGATCGGCGAGCACCACATGTCCCTCTTCCGGGAGCTGGCCCACGTCGATGTGCTCGCCGCCGAGTTCCAGGGCCCTGGCGACCGTCTCCCGTTGGTCCTCCGGGGAGGCGCTCGTCAGGTCGAAGTGTGCCCGGTTCCGGCCGGTCCTCGGTTCCTGGCTCGGCAGGAAACGGATGCGGAACCCGGCCGTGTCCCGGGGCAGGATCGCGACGTCGTCCTTCGGGCCGTCGGCCCGTTCCCAGCCCAGGACACCGGACCAGAACCGCGCCAGGTCCGACGGCCGGGTGGCATTGAAGCAGATCGCGAACAATTGACTGGTCATACCCTGTGCAGCTCCGATCCACTGACGGTCAATTCGATGCCGTGCCTTCCGCGCGCGTGCAGCCTAGGGAGGAATGCGCGGGAACCGCATCCGAGTTTTCGCCGTGCGGGAGCCCTGATCGCCTTCGCCAGGACGTACGCCCCCACCCCGGAGCCACCCGGTGCAACCCGGCCCCGTGCGCAGCCGATCCCGGCATGTCCTGGTCGGAGCGAGCCGGCCGGAGCGGTGTGACACCCCGGAGGGTTTCCTGCGGGTCGACCAGGCCGGGAGGCTCACTCCCGGCGGTGCAGCGTCGTAGGTCCGCCGCGGTTCACGCTCGGAGGCGGAGGGGGCGGTTCCCACATGAGGTTTGATCACTGGTCGGCTGATGCGGTGAGGCGGTGCAGTGAAGCTCGGGCGGGTGGGCCCCAACTGGGCTTGCCTCCGCGGCGGCCGTGTACGCCGGCGTCCCCGATGCGGAGGCAGCTCAGAGCTCGCAGCACCGCCCAGCCGCGGGCGCGGCGAAGGGTCGCGGGGTCCGGGCTCGGCCGGTAGGCCTCGTGGAAGCGGTCGACGGCGCCGTCCGGCAGCAGGATCCACGCGGCGGCGAGGTCGAAGGCCGGGTCGCCGGCGAAGAGGTCGCCGAAGTCGATCACGCCGGAGAAGGTGCCGTTCGTGGTCAGGATGTTGGCCGGATGCAGGTCGCCGTGGAGCCAGAGCCGCGGGTCGGTCCGGTCGGGCGCGGCGGCCGCGTCCTCCCAGACCGCGCGGACGGCGGCCGGGTCGTGAATCAGCCCCAGGTCGGTGGCCGAGGCGAGGGCCCTGGTGAGGTATTCGGCGGTGTCGGCGAGTCGGCCCCCGCGGTCTCGGCCCGTCGGTGCCCCGTCGGGGGCGGGTCGGTGAAGGGCGGTCAGGAAGGCGGCCAGGGTGTCGGCCGCCTCCGCGGGCCGTGTCGCGGGGGAGCGGTCGGCGGGCTCGCCCGGCACCCAGGTGGTGACGAGCCAGGGCCGAGGGAAGCGCTCACTGGGCTCAACGAGGCGTTGCGGGACGGGAATCCGCAGCGGAAGGTGCGGGGCGAGGTGCGGCACCCAGGTGTGCTCTTTGCGGAGCAGAGCGTCCGCGGACTGTGTGGCCCAGGGCAAGCGGACGGCTAGGTCGTCGCCGAGCCGCCACACCTGATTGTCCCAGCCGAGTGCTCCGAGCTTCAGGGGGAGATCCGCCAGGTCGGGGCACTGCTCGCGCAGCAGGTCCTGGATCAAGTCCCCTGTGATGTCCGACTCGGTGATGGTCATGGGGAACAACGGTAGTTGGGCCGTAGGCCGCGAGGGGTTCCGATCTGATCTTGTCGGACCGTGTCGGGGCCCACGGCGTCGACGGGACGGCACCTCGAACGTGACAGGCGGGGCTCTCCCGACGGCCGGTGTTCGCTGCCACTCAGCCCTGGCGGGTTCTCTCGACGATCCGGCCGATGACGGCAGCGGCCTGCTCCGGGTGCTGCTCCAGCCATGTGCCGAGGTGTGCTCGGACGACGTCCCGGACGCAGGCGTGCACGGCGCCGGTGTCCTGGACGCCAGGGTGTGCGGCGTCGCCGTCGCCGCCCAGACGGGTGCGCGTGGCCCCGAAGAACGCGGGGGTGTCCAACGTGACCGACACGACTGCCGTCAGGCCCTCGCCGATCAGGTCGAAGCTCAGCCGGGAATCGGTGGCCGTCAACAGCAGGTGCTTGCGGGCGTACTCGTTGACAGCGGCCGTCACCCCGTCGCGGAGGCCCGTTTCGTGTGTGCCGCCCTCGTAGGTGCGCAGGCTGTTGGCGAAACTCCGGACGGTCTCCTCGTGGGAGTCGTACCACCGCAGGGACACTTCCACCGTCCCCGCCATCCGGGAGTCCTCCTCCTCGAAGGCGATGACGTCCGGGTGCACACGTGCCCCTGTTTCCATGTCGAGGCCGGCGATCAGGTCCCGCGCCTGGTCCGGAGACCGGAACCGGATGGACCGGGCCTCGCCTCGGCTGCGTTCGTCTGTCAGCGACAGGCTCAAGCCCCTATTCAGGACGGCCACTTCCCTGAAGCGGTTCGCCAGGTCTGCGAACGAGGGTTGCGTGGTCTCGAAGATCTCGGCGTCGGGCCAGAAGGTGATGGTGGTCCCGCTTCCGGTCGTCGTTCCTACGGCTGTGGGCGGGGTGACCGCGACGCCGCGCACGTACTCCTGGACCCAGTGGCCCCCCTCGCGTCGCACCTCGACCGTCAGGCGGCTCGACAGGGCGTTGGCCACGGCTGGTTCGGTGTCCAGGGCGCTCATGGCCACGCTGTGACGGCCGCGGGGGCTGCGGGGTCCGGTCTGCAGGCGGGTCAGCAGGTCTTCGAGTCCGGGACCGCCGGTGTGACCGGCGGCTTCCACGGGGATGCCTGGCCCGTCGTCGGTCACCCGGACACCGCCGTCGGCCGTGAGGGTGACATCGATGCGCCCACCCCGGCCGGCCAGTGCCTCGTTGACCGCCCGCACAACGACGTCGAACACCACTTGACGCAGGCCGCGTTCGCCGGCCGAGCCGACGAACATTCCCGGCCGCTTCCGAATGACTTCCGGTCCTTCCGGCACCCGAAGGGCTGCGTCGGCCCCCGTGGTTTCGCGACTCATGTAGACCCCCTGTGATGGTGCCCGGCAGAGCTCGTCACAGTACGCGGAAATCCGTAAAGTACCAGGTGATAGGCCCTTTGGCGAGGCTTCAGGTCGGCGGGTGAGGACCTGCGCGCTGGTGGGTGGCCCCAGGGGTGCGGAGAGTCGTCGGATCGCGTCGGCGGTCCCGGCGAGGCCTCGGACGACACCGTTTCAGATGACGCCGAGGCCTCTATTTTCAGGACTCAGGACTCTGCCCACGTCCTCGGCTCACCGGGGCCAGTACTGGGCGAGGGCCCCTTCTCTGTACGGGGCGGGGCTGACGCTGAGTTCGCCGGCGAACGGGCGGTCCAGGACGAAGACCAGGAGCAGGCTGAAGCCGACGAGCCCGGCGACCGAGGCGACGAAGAGGATCTGGACCCTCAGTTTGCGCATGCCGTAGAGGAACGTGAGAGGGATGAGGACGAGTGCGCCGCCGAAGGCCAACACCTGCAGCAGCGGGGGGAGTTCCTGGCGTGCCATGGTGATGCGGGCGCGGCGCTGGGTGGCCACGTCGTCGAGATGGGTGACGGCCGCCTCGTAGAAGACCTGCTCGCTCCGGCTCTTCGGGTCGTACTCCTGGAGTGCCCGGAACGCGTCTCGGAGATGGGATTCCGTGGCCCCGTAGCTGGGGTCTCCCGCACGCATCCGGGGCCACTGGTCCTCGACGACCGCGTGGACGTAGCCGCTCAGTGAGGCGTCGAGACGTGCGCGTACCGGCTCCGGGAACGCGGCGGCGTCCCGGGTGATGAGCGCCGCGTCGGTGGCCTCGGAAGCGACGATGGTCTGGGTGTCCTCCAGTTGGGTCCAGAGGGTGACGATGACGAAGGCGAGGATGATCCCGTAGATGGCGCCGAACATGCCGAGGGTCACCCCGACCATCTCGTTGTGTTCACCGCGGGCCACCGAGGGATACCGGCGGCGCAGCAGGACACTGCCGCCGACAGCGAGGAGGACGGTTCCTCCGACGATGACGACGGCCAGGGTCGACGTGCTGAAGTGGTTGAGCAGCCAGAGCGAGAGATGTGCGGAGTCGAGGGGGGACACGACTGCCCAAACGCACGGTGTTCATGAGCCGCTACGGGTGGGGCCGGCAGTTCACACCACCGAGTGAGAGATCCCGGTGGCCCGGCGGGGCGAGGGGCCGGCCGCCGCCCTTACGCGGAGGGCAGTTGGTCGTACATCCGGAACGTGTAGGTCGCGTCGTAGGTCATCAGATTTCCGCTCGGCGCGGGCAGTCCCAGTCGCCGGTTGAGCGGCCTTGTCAGGGGCCCGCAGTGCTCGGCCGCGGGGGCGGTGAAGGTGTCGTCGTAGGCCGAGAACTCGATGACCGGTGGATCCTGTGACACCCACTTCGAGGGGCCCGACCGCTTCACCTGGAAATCGACCGGCGCGCTCGCTCCGATGGTGCATCCGTGCGGCAGCAGCGGACTCGACAGCCGGAAGCGCAGGCTGAGCCGCCCGGTGTAGAAGTCGGAGCGGCCACCGTACTCCGGCTTGATCGCCAGTCGAAGCTGCCGTGCGCGCTCACCCGCCGCGGTGCCGGTGAGCCCGCCGGGAACGGTGGTGGACGTGCTGTGCATCGCCCCCCATACCTGTCCCAGGGTGCCGTCGGGCATCCGCCCCTCGGCGTGCGTCATGATGATCGGCGCGAGAGTCACATCGACCTTCCCTATGGTCAACAGGGGTGCCGCTGTGTGGACTTCGCAGCGCCAGCGGGCCGGGTCGGACCCGGCCGGAAGGGCGGGGCAGTCGCTGAAGTCGCTTGAGTACTGCGGGGTGGAACTCGGTTCCGCGTGCGCGAGGCTCGGCGTGTACGCCCCCACGAGCCCTGTCAGGGCGGCGGCGCCGGCGAACGCGAGCGCGGCGCGGCGGGCGAGTGACGGGCGGCGGTCATCGGGAGTCGTGTTCAACATGACCACAGCGTGCGGGCCGTGACCGGGCAACGGCTATCCGTGACGTCCCCGCCTCGACCCTGAGCCGACCCTGATGATCCGTCAGGGGTGGTGTGGTGTCCTGTCTGCGGGGTTCCCGAGGGCGCCTGTAGGGGGCACGGCACCCTCAGCGGCAGGCCTGGCAGGCCTGGCACGATGGCACGGTGTCCTCTTCCACCGAACCTCCCGTCGCCGCACAACCGGACCTCGACGTGCTGCTGCCTGGCCTGGCCGGCAATCCCTCCGCACCGCCGGAGGTCCTGATCCGCCTGACTGCCGCGAGCATCGACCGGTCCGGTCTGGCCCGGCGCCGGGACCTGCCCCCGGAAGCCGCGGCGGTGCTCGCCACCGACCCTGACGCGGCGGTGCGATCGGATCTCGCCGCCCATCCGCATCTCCCGCCGGCGGTTCAGCTCGCTCTCGCCGGCGACGCCGACCCGGGGGTGCGGGGCCGACTGGCCGAAGGGGCGGAGTACTTCACGACAGTCGGTGTACACGGGCGCCTCCTCCCGGACCCGCTGGCGCGCGAGGTCTACGAGCTGCTGACGTGCGACCCGGAACCGAAAGTCCGTCGCGCGCTGGCCTTCAACTGCCGGCTGCCGGAGGATCTGCGGGTCAGGATGCTCGATGACCCGGACGCGCGGACGGCCGCGATCGCAGCCTCCGAATGGCCCTCGGCGCCGGTCGGCCGGATCCAGGAACTCCTGTCACGGGTGACCGGCCACTTCGGCCGGCAGATGCTTCTGCTTCGCCTGGACGGCCCGCTTCCCGTCGAGGCGGCATGCGCCCTGGTCGCCGAGATCGACTCCGCGGTGGACGGGACTTCGCGCAGCGAAGGTCTGCTGCGGCAGGTCGCCGAAGTCGCCGACCTGGACACCGGTCTGACCGACCGGTTCCTGGCGACTCCTGACCTGCGCGCGGGGGTCGCGGCCAACCCGACCCTGCCGCCCGAGCACCTCGCGGACCTGGCCCGCGATCCGGACAACCAGGTCCGCGCGGCTGTCGCCGCCCGGCGCGGCCTCGACCCGGTGCTGCGCGAGTCGATCCCGGTGGACTACGACGACCGGAGCAGCAGCGTCGTCGGCTGGCTGCTGACCGAGGACCTGTCCGCGGCGGATCGGATGGCGTTCGCCCGAAGCCGTCACCAGATATTCCGCAAGACCCTGGCGCTGCGCCCCGACCTGCCGGACGACGTCGTCGGGATCCTCGCCGACGACGAGAGCTTCGCGGTACGACTCTTCGTATGCGAACGACAGCCGAACGCCCCCGGCCGGCTGCTGGCGCGGATCGCCGAGAAGTGGACCAGCTACAGCCGGTGGGACATGCTCGGCCACAAGAACTTCCCCGCCGATGCCGCCACTCGTCTGGCCCGCTCCGATGATGCCCAGGACCGCGCGGTCGCCGCGGCACATCCCGGATTGCCGGCCGATACGATCGAGGCTCTGCTCACCGACGAGAACGACGCCGTACGGCGTCGGGCCGCGACCAACCCCGCTGTTCCGGCCCCCCGGCTGACCGAACTGCTCGGGGCCGCAGACCGGTTCGTCGCGGCTGGAGCCGCCGCGAACCGGTCGCTTCCGGTGACCGTGATGCATCGGATCCTCGACCGGGCAGGACTGTGACGACGCGGCGCCGTCGGTCGCACATCGGGCGGGCGTGCAGCGTTGTCAGACCCGTCTGACAGGATCCGGCGCATGGATCTTGCCGACGTGTTCGCGGACCTCGACCGGGTTGCCTGGCCGAAGGTGCACCATGCCTACGGCCCCGCCGATGACGTCCCCGGTCTGCTGCGCGCGCTGACCGGCGAGGACCAGGAGATCGTGGCGGAGGCCGAGCAGGAGCTGTGGAGCAGCATCGTGCACCAGGGTTCGGTGTACGAGGCCACAGTGGTGGCTGTTCCCTTTCTGGCGCGTCTCGCGGCTGCGGGCGTGCGTCGTGCGGAGTTGCTCGGCATGCTGGGTGCCATCGCGGAGAGTACGGACGAACGTGGTCCGGGCACGCCCGGCGCGGCGCGCGCGGCTGTCGTGGAGCAGTTGCCGCTGATGGTGCCTCTGCTGTCCGACGCCGTTCCCGCAGTTCGCCAGTGGGGGGCATGGGCGGTGGCCCGATGCGGGCAGGCGGCGGCCCCGGCCGCCTCCGAGGCGTTGCGTCGGCGCTGGGAGACCGAAGCCGATCCGGTGGTGCGGGCCGACGTGGTGAGCGCGTGCGTCCGGATCGACCCGGCCGCGGCGGAACACCTGTGCGCGGCCGCTCTGGACGCGTCGGAGTCTTCGCCGGTGCGCGTGGCGGGGCTCCTGGCCGCCGTGGACACGGGCCGTCCCTGGGACGGCGAACTGGCGGCGGTCGTGGCGGCGTTGGCGCCGCTGCGACCGCACACCGCGGGCAGCATCTCGGAACGGGCGCCGTTGTGGGCTCTGGCCGCCGGCCTGTACGAGCGCGGCAGCGTGGACGAGGCGATCGAGGTCGTCGTCGCGGCGCTGGAACGTGCGGTGGAGGCCACGCGCGCCGACGTGGATCCCCGGCCGGCTGTCGCCGAGGCGACCTGGGCGGCCGAGTCGCTCGCCCTGCGCTCCAGAAGCGCGCCGAGCCGGCTGCTGCCGGCGATGCTGCCCCTCTTGGACACCGCGGCCACCGCCGGAGACGTTCTCGAGGCGGTGAGCCAGTGGGGCGAGCCCGCTCCGCGCGCGGTTCCGGCACTGGTCGCCCTCGCCGAAGGGACGAGCGAGGTGGCCGACTTCGCCCTGGCGGTACTGGTGTCGCTGGGCGCGCCCGAGGCGTCGGATCTCCTCGCCCGTCATCTGGCACAGCGGCCACTCGCCCTGGAAGCCGCCTGGGCGCGCACGACCACGCGCCGTCCCCCGGCGCCGCTGCCGTGCACCACACCGTTGCTCGACGCGGTCCGCGTGCGCCTGGCCGCGGTGACGGCCGCGGGCATGAGAGGGGGCAGGCGCGGGTCGCTGCTGACGGACGGGCTCGCGGCCGTGAACGAGCCGGTCTACCTGACGGGACTGCTGGCCGGTTGGGGGCACTCCGCCCGCGCCGCGATACCCGAATTGCTGGACGCGCTGCCGCATCGCCCCTCCGCGGCCGGCGGGGCGCTCGCCGCCGTCGCCGACCCGCGGCTCGACCCCCACGTGATCACCGCACTGCGGTCCTCCGCAGCCGGAGGCCCCCGGCCGGGCCGTGTGGCGTCCGCGACCGCGCTCCACGCGCTGACGGGCGACGCCAGTGCCTTGGTCACCGTCCTCGGACCGGCGCTCGGCGAGCGGAGCGAACCGCGCGACCAGTGGGTCCGGGCGGCCGTCTCGCTCGGCGGACAGGCCCGCTCGCTGCTGCCCCAGCTCTCGGCCATGGTGGCCGAGCCGGCGGAGACCCGGACGAGCGCCGCCGCGGTCCGGGCGGGGCTGGCGGCGGCCGGAGCGGTGTGGGAACTGACCGGGGATCAGGAGAGCGTGCTTCCCATGGTCCTGGAGGGCCTGACCTGGGCCTCCGGTCCCTGGGCCCACCAGGCGGCCAACAGCGCGGCCGAGGTCGCCGCCCTCCTCGGCCCCGACGCGCGGTCCACCGTTCCCCACCTGCTGGCGATGCTGGACCGACCGGACACGGCAGCGGCGGCCGCGCGAGCGCTGGTGGCCGTACACCCGGGCACCGACCGGCCCGCCGGTGTCCCGCTCACCGACCTCGTCGATCGGGTCCTCACGGCAGTCGTGCCCGGCGGGCATCTGCGCTCGGCGCTGGCCGCGCTCCACGCCCTCGCCGCCATCGGCCCCGCGGCGTTCACCCCGGCCCAACTCGATCGTGTCCGGCTGCTCGCCGACGGGGATCGCCGCGTCGTGGGGTCGGGCAGCCATACCGAGATCATTCACGACGACATGGAACTCCGCGCTGTCGCTCGACGTGTGCTCGGGGGCGGTTCGGCATGATGTTCGGGTGAGCACCATCGTCGAGTTCTTCGCCGCTCCGGACGACGTGGCGGCGGCTCTGGTTCTTCAGACCGGGCCGCGACACCCGTTCGAGTCGCTTTCCTTCGGTAACTTCGATCCCGAAGAAGCCGCGGTCGAGTGGGAGTGCCTTCTTGCCGGTGGCAGCTTCGAGGATCTCGTCGAAGCAGGCGAGCCTCGTCTCGTCGCCGGCCAGGACGACGACGGGTGCGTCGTCTTCGCGTTCTCCCCTCGGCTGTTCGCGGCACTCGCCGGGGCCGAGCGGTCCGAGCTGGAAGACGCCGCTGTCTCGTGGGCCGCCCGGCGCGCGGCGGACGGCGAGGTCATCGACACGGACATCGCGTCCGTGATCCTGGGTGACCTGGCCGCTCTCGTAAGAAGCGCCCGGCTCCAGGGCCAAGCCGTCTACTGCCGGGTCGCGTAGCGGTTCACGATGTGCGGATGGTGCCCGCCGGTGCCGGCCGGGATAATCCGGGCGTGACCCTCACCGCGCGGCAGCTCACCCTGGCGACCCTGGACCGTCAACTCCTCCTGGAGCGCAGACGCCTCGACGTGGCGGAGGCGGTCCGCCAGGTCTGCGCCGTTCAGGCACAGGCACCCGCGTCGCCGTACGTGGCCCTGTGGAACCGCGTGGAGGGCTTCGTGCCCGAGGACCTCGACGCGGCGTTCACGGAGCGGAGGATCGTGAAGGCGACCCTCATGCGGGTCACCCTGCACGCCGTCCACGCCGACGACTACGCGCCGTACCACGCCGCCATGGCCCGGAGTCTGCGGGCGTCGCGCCTGTACGACCGCCGCTTCACCTCGACCGAACTGGCCGACGACGACGCCGACGCGCTGCTCCCGCGGCTCGCCGAGTTCCTGGCGCACCCTCACACCGGAGCCGACGTGGAGGGGGAGTTCACCGCCCACTTCGGCGAACACGCGCACCACTTGTGGTGGGCCTTGAGGACGTACGCGCCGATCCATCACGCGCCGACCGGCGGTCCGTGGTCCTTCAGGCTGCCGAACACCTACCTCGCCTCGCCCGTCGCCCCGGGGGCCGCGACACAGGACGCGGCGGCGGGAGCACGACGGCTCCTGCTCTCCTACCTCCGGGCGTTCGGACCGGCGTCGGCCCAGGACTTCGCGCGGTTCACCCTGCTGGGCCGCCCCGTGATCACCCAGGCGCTGAGTGAGCTCGGTGACCAGGTGGTGCGGGTTCCCGGACCGGCCCGCGCCACCCTGTACGACCTGCCGGGAGCCACCGTGCCCGCGGAGGACACCCCCGTGCCGCCGAGGCTGCTGCCGATGTGGGACAGCACGCTGCTCGCCCACGCCCTCCCCGGGCGGGTCATGCCCCAGGACCATCGGCCGCTCGTCGTCCGGCGCAACGGCGACATCCTGCCCACCCTGCTCGTCGACGGCCAGGTCGCCGGGGTGTGGCGCACGACGAACGCGGGCCTGGAACTCACCACGTTCCGCAAGCTCGACAAGGCGGCTTGGCGCGGACTGACCGAGGAGGCGGAGAAGCTGGCGGCGCTGCTCGCCGACCGGGACCCGGCCCCGTACCGCCGCTACAACCACTGGTGGGACAAGGGAATCCCGGCAGTCGAGACCAGGACGGTCAAGGGATGCTGAACCGGTCCCCCGAGGGAGAGCGGGCGTTGCTCAACCGGGGCCGAGGTGGGGGGCGTTGCTCAACCGGGTCCGAGATGGCGGGTGTTGCCCGACTGGTTCCGAGGCGGCGGGTGTCGCTCAACTTCTGCGGGCCGGCTGTGAGCGCGTGAGCCGGGCGCCAGTTGCCGACCACCGGTGTGCGGAGACATCGCGCTCCTCGTCATCCAGGTGAAGTCGACCGCGCTGGCGAACCCAAAATCCAGCTTCCTGACCGCGGACATGACGGTCTGGCGGGCGACCTGAGCACCGAGCGGACCGGTCTGCCTCCAGCCGCCGAGGCGTCCCATGGCCCTGGTCCCCGGTCAGGTCCCCGGCCGGGTCCCGGGCCCGGCTTCCCGTTCCCGACGTCGGCCTCCGGTCCCCAGCGCCCCGCCCCCGGCCGTAGGACGTCAGCCGGTGCCGGGCGGGCCTTGTGGGGAGATCAGACCGCTCTCGTAGGCGAGGACCACGGCCTGTACCCGGTCCCTCAGATCGAGCTTCGACAGGATGCGGCCCACGTGCGTCTTGACCGTGGTCGGGCTGAGGAACAGGCGGTCCGCGAGTTCGGCGTTGCTGAGGCCGGTCGCCAGCAGGCGGAGCACCTCCAGTTCGCGTGGGGTCAGCCCGGACAGATCACGGTGGAGACCGGTCTGCGGGGACTCCTGGCGGTGCGCGAAGCGCTCGATCAGCCGACGGGTGATCGTGGGGGCGAGCAGCGCGTCGCCGGAGCGTACGAGGCGCACGGCTGCCACGAGGTGCTCGGGGGTGACGTCCTTGAGCAGGAAGCCGCTCGCTCCGGCGGTGAGCGCCGCGTACACGTAGTGGTCGAGGTCGTACGTCGTGAGGATGATGACCCGGGTGTCCTCGGAGCCGTCGGGGCCACCGCCGAGAATGCGCCGGGTGGCCTCGATGCCGTCCATCCGCGGCATCCGGATGTCCATGAGGACGACGTCGGGCCGGGTACGTCTGACGGCGTCGACGGCTTCGGCGCCGTCCGCCGCCTCGGCCGTCACCTCGATGCCGTCGGCGGCGAGGATCATCCCGAAGCCGGTACGCACCAGGGCCTGGTCGTCCGCGATGACGGCGCGCAGAGCGGGCCCGTTCACACCGCCTCCCACGGGATCCGGGCCGTGACGCGGTATCCGCCGGTGAGCGTGGGCCCGGTGGTGAGCCTGCCGCCGTAGACCGCGAGCCGTTCGCGCAGCCCGATCAGCCCGCGGCCGTTGCCGTCCACCGGGATCGAGTCGCGGACGGCTCCCGTGTCGGTGACCGCTATCTCCAGCCAGGGGCCGGAGAAGCCGATCTCCACCGTCGCGCGGGCGCCCGCCGCGTGCTTGATGGTGTTGGTGAGCGCCTCCTGGACGACGCGGTACGCCGTGAGCTCCACCCCGGGCGGCAGCGGTCCGGGAGGCGGCGAGACGGTCAGGTCCACCGATGTCCCGGCGGCCCGCACCCTTTCGGTGAGGGCGTCGAGCTGTCCGAGGCCGGGCTGCGGTTCCAGGCCGTCGGCGGGGGTGTCGGCGCTCGCGTCCGGGCCCGCCAGCAGGCCCATCACATGGCGGAGTTCGGCCATGGCGGCGCGGCCCCCGGCCTCCACCGCCAGCAGTGCCTCCTTGGACCGCTCCGGGGCTGCGTCCATCACCTTGCGCGCCGCGCCCGCCTGAATGACCATCACGCTCACATTGTGGGTGACGACGTCGTGCAACTCGGCGGCTATCCGGGCCCGTTCCTCCTCGACGGCCCGGCGCATGGCCTTCTCCTGAGTCTGCTGAAGGTCCGTGAACCGCTTGCGGCTCGCTTCCAGCCGCAGGCGCCCGAACCGGACGAGGCTCGCCAGCACTCCGACCACCAGGAGTACTACGGCGGGACTGGACCAGCCGGGAAGCATGGGGTCCGCATCCCGGAACGCGACACCCGCCAGCACGGCGGCGACGATCAGCGCGACCATGGCCCGTGCTCGGTAGCGGCTGTGCGCGACAGCTCCGTAGGCGCCGATGCTGCAGGTCAGAACATTGATCCAGGAGACGCGATCCGCTATGGCCAGCGCCGCGGCGGTGACCACCCCGAACGCGAGCAGCGGATACCTGCGCCGGGCCGCGAGCGGCAGCGCCGAGAGCACCACCAGGACCCAGGGCGCGGGGGACTCCGACGGGTACACGGCCCCGGGGGGCGGGGCCGGAGGCGGTACCGGGTACGGGAACTCGGGCCGGTTCGCGGTCACGGCCCGGGAACTGATCCGTACCGGCCCGTCCCCGGGGTAGCGCGCCGCCACGACGAGCGCGACGACGGTCAGTACGACCGCCAGCACCACGTCCAGGCGTACCGCCCGCCGGGACAGCGTGGCGGGCTCACCCTCCGGCCGCATCGCCTCGCGGAGGTGCGCCCACCATGTCCCGGGCCGCAGCACGTCGCCGGCCCGCGCCCGCCGGTCGCCCGTCCGTTCCCGCACGTCGCCTGCCTGCTCCCACCGGTCACCGGTGCGCTCCCGCCGGTCGGTGACCCGTTCCCGCGCAGGGCCGGCCCGTTCTCGCTCTGTGCCTGACCACGACGCGTCGTGCGGCCGCCCGTGCGGGTCCTCCTTCTTCATCCGCACATTGTGCGGCCCGGCGGCACGGGTCCACGTCCACCTGCGTGACCGGCGCACCTGTCCGCCAGGAGTACTCCTCGAGGATGACCCCGCCGCCGGGTCCTCCGCGGGGAGGGCCGTATGTCGGTGCCCCGGCCGACGCGCCGCCGCCGCCTCCGCCCGTACGTTCACCGGACTTGCACAGGACATCGGCTCATCGACCATGAAGGACGGACACACCCATGAATCACGTGATCGAACTGGAGGGCGTCGCCAAGCGGTACGGCGGCGCCGACGCCCCGGCGCTCGGACCGGTCGATCTCGGCGTGGCCCAGGGCGAGGCCCTGGCCGTGACGGGGCCGTCCGGCAGCGGAAAGTCCACGCTGCTCCATCTCATCGCCGGTCTGGACCGGCCCAGCGAGGGCACCGTGACCGTGGCCGGGCAGCGCATCGACCGGCTGAGCGAGCACGCGCTGGCCCGGTTCCGCCGCGAACGGATCGGCATGGTCTTCCAGTTCTTCAACCTGCTCGACGACCTCACCGTCGCCGACAACATCCAGCTGCCCGCCCAGCTGACCGGGACCGCCCGGCGGGCGGCGGCGACCCGTGCCGGGGAGTTGATGGAGGTGCTGGGGATCCAGAAGCACGCCCGCGCCTACCCCGGGCGGTTGTCCGGCGGCGAACGCCAACGCGTCGCGGTGGCAAGGGCCTTGGTGAACAGGCCCGCGCTGCTGCTCGCCGACGAGCCGACCGGCGCGCTGGACACCGTGTCGGGGCAGGAGGTCCGCGAGCTGCTCGTGGATCTGCACCGCGGCGGGCAGACCGTCGTCCTGGTCACGCACGACCTGGAACTGGCCCGGGCCTGCGCCCAGCGCACGATCCATCTGGTCGACGGAAAGGTCGCCGTCGACACGCGCGCGGAGGCCGTCCGATGATCCGGTTCGGCGGAGGTGCCCTCGGCCGGGTCGTGCGCTCCGGGGTCGGCAGACGGCGTGTCCAGACGCTGGTGATCGCCGTGGCCACCATGATGGCCGTGGCCTCGGCCGTGGTCGCCGGGTCCCTCATGGTCGCCACGAACGCGCCCTTCGACCACGCCTTCGCGCGGCAGCACGGGGCGCACCTCATCGCGGAGCTCGACCCGCACCGGGCGAGCGCGACCCAACTGGCGGGCACCCGGGGCCTGGAGGGCGTCACGGCGAGCGCGGGACCGTTCCCGTCCACGACGATCAACCCGATCGGCCAGAGCGGCGGACACCTGCCCGCGCTGACGCTCGTCGGACGGTCCGGTCCCGGCAAGGACGTGGACGCACTCGACCTGAAGTCGGGCCGTTGGCCGCGCACGGCGGGTGAGATCGTGCTGTCCGCCTCGTTCCAGGGCCCGGATCTCGTGCTCGGCGCGACCCTGAAGAGTTCCGAGGAGGGGGACGCGCAGACGCTGACCGTCGTCGGCTTCGCGCTGTCCACGAGCGGGAGCGCCGACGTCTGGGCGACCCCCGCCCAGGTCAGGTCGCTCGCGACCGGGGACGGCGGCCTCGCGAACCAGATGCTCTACCGTTTCGACTCCGCGGCGACGAAGTCGCAGATCGCGGCCGACCGGAAGAAGCTCGCCGCCGCCCTTCCCTCCGGGGCGCTCGTCGGCACCCAGTCGTGGCTGGACACCAAACACGCCGCCGATCAGGGCGCGGCGGCCACGATCCCGTTCCTGTTCGCGTTCGGCGTGCTCGGCATCGTCATGTCGGTGATCATCGTCGGCAGTGTGATCAGCGGCGCCGTGGGCACGGGGCTGCGCAGGATCGGCATCCTCAAGGCCATCGGATTCACCCCGCGCGAGGTCGTACGGGCCTATGTGGCCCAGGCGTTGATCCCCGCGGCGGCCGGCATCGCGCTCGGGGTCGTCCTGGGGAATCTGCTGGCGGTGCCGCTGCTGGCGGACACCGAGTCCGTGTACGGCACCGTGTCGCTCTCGGTGGCCTGGTGGGTGGACGTCGTGGTGCCGGCCGGTGCGCTGCTCGTGGTGACGATCGCGGCGCTGGTGCCCGCGCTGCGGGCAGGCAGGCTGCGTACGGTCGAGGCCATCGCCGTCGGCAGGGCACCGCGCACCACACGCGGACAGTGGGCGCACCGGGCCGCAGGACGGCTCCCGCTGCCACGCCCGGTGACGTACGGCCTCGCGAGTCCCTTCGCGCACCCCGTGCGGGCGATCGCGATGGTGCTGGCGGTGACCTTCGGGACGGTCGCCGCGACGTTCGCGGTGGGGCTGACGCAGTCCCTCAACGCGGTGGCGAGCGCGCAGGACCCCGAGAACAGCGCCGATGTCACCGCCGTCAGCGGGGCAGCCGGCTCGGGCCCCGGCGCCGGCCGGGTGGAGAAGGGACCCGCGGCCGGTTCCGGACGTGCTCCGGCCGCTTCGGGGTCGAACCAGCAGCAGCCGTCGGCCGATCCGGACGCGGTGCGTGCCGCGATCGCGAAGCAGTCCGGCACCGCCTCGTACTACGGCATCGCGACGGGCGACGCCACGGTGTCCGGGATCTCCCGCACCGTCCGGGCCACTCTCTACCAGGGCGATTCCCGCCCCGGCAGCTACGAGATGATCGCAGGGCACTGGATCTCCGGACGGGGCCAGGTCGTGGTGCCCACCGGCTTCCTGGAGCGGACGGGAACCGGGATCGGCGACTCCGTGCGGGTGACGTTCCAGAAGGAGACGGTGAGCCTGCGCATCGTCGGCGAGGCCTTCGACACGTCGGACGACGGTATGCGGGTCCACGCGGATCTCGACAGCTTCGCCGAGGCGGAGCCGGAGGCCTTCCACATCGAGGTCAAGTCGGGGGTTTCCCCGGCCGATTACGCGCAGAAGCTCGGTGCGGTGCTCAAGCCGCTGGGCGGCGACGCCTTCGCCGAATCCGCCCCGGAGGGCGAGGGCATGATCGTCCTGCTGGAGGCGATGGCGGCGCTCCTCACCCTGATGCTGGTCTCCGTGGCGGGCCTCGGCGTCCTCAACTCCGTCGTCCTCGACACCCGCGAGCGCGTCCATGACCTGGGAGTGTGCAAGGCGCTCGGCATGTCCCCGCGGCAGACCGTGAGTCTCGTACTCGCCTCGGTGGCCGGGATCGGCGTGGCCGGCGGGCTGATCGGGGTTCCGGCCGGGTTCGCGCTGCACGGCTATGTCCTGCCGGTCATGGGAGAGGCCGCGGGCACCCGCCTTCCGCCCTCGGTCCTCGATGTGTACGACGGCTCGCAACTGGTGCTGCTGGGCCTGGCCGGGGTGCTCGTCGCCCTGTCCGGCGCGATGGTCCCCGCGGGATGGGCGGCCAAGGTGCGTACGGCCACGGCGCTGCGCACCGAGTGACCCGCCGCGCGGCGGTCGGCGTCACCGCGATGCCGTCACTCCAGGAGCGGACCTCCAGCCACGAGAAGTAGCCGTCCTGGGCCGGACACCAGGACCACCCCGGGACACTCCCCGGCCGTCGATCCCGGCGGCCGGGGACCCGCGGACCGATGCCGGGTCTGCCGTGCGCGGCCTCGGTGAGACCCCGTCAGCCGCAGGAGAGGAGGCCCGCCTTCTGCTTGGCGTCCAGGACGCGATGGACGCTCTGGCTCACCTGCGTGCGGAAGGTCGCGCTCTGCGCCATCCGGCTCTGCACCGCCTTGGTCATGGCCGGGATCAGATTCGGTTCGACGGTCAGGACCAGGTCACCGCCGGCCGAGAGGAACTTGACCGCGCGGTCTCCGGGGGCCACGGACTTCACCGCCACCGCGTTCCCGAGGTCGTCCGAGATGACCACGCCCTTGAACCCCATGTTCTTGCGGAGCATGGTCTGGATCACCGTCGAGGAGAACGCGGCCCGGTTGTTCGGGTCGATCTTGCTGTACGTCGCGGAGGAGATCATGACGAACGGCGCCCCGGCGTCGATGCCGGACTTGAAGGTGGTGACGCTCGGGCTCGTGCTCGTCGTCACGGTGTCCACGACGTTGGCCGTGGTGTCGGTGTTGCCACGGACGTAGCCGAGTCCGGGGAAGTGCTTGAGCGTGGCCAGCACACCGGACTGGGTGGAGCCCGCGAGGAACGCGTTGCTGTGCGGGGCCACCGTCGCGGCCGTGTGACCGAACTCGCGGTCGTACCGGCCGATCGGAGGGTTGGCCGTGCCGAGGCTCGCCGGTACGACATCCGCGACGGGCGCGAGGTTCAGGTTCACACCGGCCGTCTTGAGCTCCTTGGCCCACACGGCCGCCTCGCTCCGCAGTTTCGTCGTGGTCCAGGTTCCCTGGGTCAGAGCGCTCGGGATGGTCGAGAAGCCGGGGCCCCTCAGCACCTGCACCTGTCCGCCCTCCTGGTCGGTCGAGACCAGGAGGCCCACACGATGCCCGGCCACCGTGTCCGCCTTCGCCTGGAGGCCGTCGACGAGGGACTTGGTCGCCGTCGTCCCGGCGGTGCTGCGCCCGGCGAGGAACACCGAGCCGACGTGGTACTGACGCATGACATCTATGCGCTTGCTGTCAGGAGCGGACGGCGTGACCGATCCCATGAAGAGCTGGCCGACCCGCTGCGAAGCCGTCATCGCCGAATAGGTCCTGTCGGCGCAGGTGGACGCCGCGAGCTTCGAGGTTCCCGCGGACGGGTCGATCGTGGCGGCCCGCGAGACCTGTACCCCTCCCACACCCGCCGCCGCGAGAGACACCGCCAGCGCTGAGGCGAGCAGGACACGTCGGCTGACGGCGGAGCGATGGGTGGGCGACTGGTGTGATGCCATGAAGATACTCCGAGGGTGCCTGCTGCGGGCCCGCTTGTATCTTGAGCGGGAAGTCAGTTGCCGTGTCCAGCGTACCTCCGAGCCCTTGGGCCGGGTCCGAGCGTGTGACGCTGCCTTTCCGAGGTCTCGGCGCCTGCTCGCGCGCCTACGCGAAGCCCGCTCCGTCCTCGTCCGGACCGCCACCGTGCGGCATGGCCCAGGGGCGCCTGCGTGTGCACGCGTCGACGCACAGCGGCCGCACGGGCTCGGGTACGGGCGGCAGCACCGGCACCTCTCCGTCCGAGATCACGGCGGTGAGCCGCTCGAAGGCCGTCTCAGGAGCGAGCGCCGATACCCGGGGCGTCGCCGAAGACGGCGAGGTACTCCTCATAAGCGTAGTAGGGGCGGCGAGGGACTTCCACCGATCCCCGGAAGGCCTCCAGCTCCGCGGCGCCGAGACCTTCCGGCAGGCCCTGGAACCGCACCCGGGCCAGGGCCCGCCCGGCGTCCGCCTTCGCGTCGACGCACCGGCAGTCCGTCGCCCGGCCCCCGACCGGACCGGAAACGTGCGCGAATGTCCGGCGAGACCTGTCCCGTAGCCCAACGCGCGCAGCCAGACCCCGAGTTCGGCGGCAGACCGGGTACGGGACCGGACCGAGGGAGCCCCGGCTCCTAGGATGCCGGGCATGGAACGCTTCGCAGATCTTCTGCACTCCTTCTGGGACACCGGCATCGACCACGGGGTGCAGCCGCCCCTGACCGACCTGGCCGTGAGCGAGGCGGAACAGTCGTTGGACGTCCACCTCCCCGGGGCGCTGCTGGACCTGCTCCGCATTCAGAACGGCGGCCAGATCGCCGACAGCCGGAACGCCTTTCCCACGACTCGGCCGACATCATGGAGTGCCGACCACGTCCCCTTCGACAGCGTGATGGGCCTCGGCCGTCGCGAGGGGACGCTGTCGTTGCTCGACAGCCCGTACCTGGTCGCCGAATGGGGCCTGCCCACAGGCGTGGTGGTGGTCTCGGGTGACGGGCACTACTGGATCGGGCTCGATTACCGGACGTGTGGCCGGTACGGGGAACCGTCCGTCGCCTGGTTCGACGCGGACGACGCGTCGGAGCTGGCTCTCGCCCCGGACTTCCGGTCCTTCCTCGAAGGTCTCACCTCCGCCGACGAGTTCGAGAGCGGTCAGGTGTAGGCGTCGAGGACGAGGAAGCCGTCGGCGCGGGCCACCCGTCGGTGTCGAGGAGAGGGCGCGCGGGCGGGGGTCCGGGGTGTCCTTCTTTCCTGGGCAGTGGGGCGGTCGTACGCCGAAGGGCGGCGGCCGTGAACCGCACGGCCGCACCTGGGGCCAGATGCCGCTGTCGGCCGGCGTGACGGCATCCGGATGAGCCCGGACAGGTGATGGGGCGGTACCTGGCGGCGCCGGCCGTCGTTGCCGGTACATGAAAAACATCATGATGCTGGCCGTGCTGCCCGTTGCCGCCCTGGCGCTGGCCGCTCCCGTCGCGCACGCCGACAACGACTCGAACTTCGGCAGCGGTGTGAACGCCGCGAACAACTGGAACTTCAGTGCCGCTTCCGTGTGCCTCCAGGAACTCGCGGTGGTGCCGGTGGGCGGGGCATCGGTGGGTGACACCCTCAACCACTGCGCGAACGGCAACGTGCTGAACCACGTGTGACCGTCCGTGGCACTCTGAACCCACGAGCCCGTCGGCCGACTTCGGCGTAGGCGTGCGTGCCAGGGGTGCTTCAGGCCGCGAGCCGTTCGGGATGAACAGTGGCCCCCGTGCCCTGCGGACGCCTACGCCGTCGCCGGGGGTCTTGCCCTGCTGGTGCGGGAGGTGCGCAGCCGGGCGGACCACCGGCTCGGTTGCCTGACCGTGGAAGTCTCCGAAGATCTCCACCGTGTGGCTGACCAGTTTGACCGTATATCGGCCGGTACGTCGGGCCAGGCGCCCGGCGTACTCGGCTGCCGCGGCCTCGATGGCGTCCTCGGCGGCGCCGCTCCTGGCGGAGGCCATCGGCGCACCGGCGAAGTACTCGCGCCACCAGGGGGCGCCGCACACCTCGTCGAAGCGTTGACGGTGGGTTCCGGGTCACCGTCGGCGGCAGCCTGGAACCGGGGCTGACACGTTCTGTGATCCGCGCGACAGCGCTCCGGGACCCGGACCGTCGCCGCCGCGGTGAAGGTCCGGAACCGGCTCGTGCGGGTGCTGGTGTGGCCGGATGCACATTCGCCTCCGGAGGAGAACTCGGTCGGGGCCGAAGGGGCGCTCGGATGCGGCCTGTTGAAGCCGAGAGGGGTGCGAGGAACACCCCCGGGACCGTTCGGGCACGCTCCGCCGGGCATGCGGCGGGACCGTAGGCGTCCCGTGTCGGCCAGGAGGGGTCCGCGAGGCCCGTACACTCGGCAACCGCCTCCGTGTCCGGCGCGAGGCCCCGAGAGGAAGGACGCGTTGTCCGTGTTCCAGGAAGCCCCGATCTACCGCCAGCTCGTCGCGGAGCGCGGTGACGTCCCCGCGCAGGTCCGAGGTGAGGCCGAGCGGATTCGCAGCGACCTGCAGCGGGTGATGCCGCCCCTCAAGGCCTCGGCGCCCGCCGCGGCAGAGCACGCCTGGCCCGGCGCTCCCGCCGCGGCCGAGCACGTCTGGTCCGGCGCACCCGCCGGCCTGGCCCTCCCGCCGGGGACGCAGCGGGGCTGATCCGCCGTGCACGGCTCGGCCGCGCGCCTGACCGACTCGACCGCCCGGAAGCCGACGGCTTCCGGGCGGCTGCTGTGACGGCCGGGGTGGGTGACCGGCCGCGGCCGGTCGGACCATGACGGCCGGCTTTGGCCCCGGGCCCTGAGCGGTGAGGGGGAAAGGGGCTTTCCGGGCGAACTGGACGCCGTGTGACCCTCCGCGGCCCCGGGTCAGCGCACCGGGAAGCCGAAGGTGTGGCCCTGCTCCTTGAGCCGGGGGAGGATCCGGCGCAGGGCCTCGACGGTCTGGGAGCGGTCGCCGCCCGCGTCGTGGAAGAGGACCGTCGGCCCGTTGGGCAGCTGCTGCTCGACGGTGGCGACGACGGCGTCCGTGCCCGGCCGTTCGAAGTCCTTGGAGTCCACGTTCCAGCCCAGCGGCCGCATGCCCCGGGAGGCGGCCAGCTTGCGGCTGTACGGGGTGAAGGCGCCGCCGGGCGCCCGGTAGTACATCGGCCGTACGCCCCCGGACGCCTTGGTGATCATGCGTTCGGCGTCGAGTATCTGCTGCGACTGGTAGGCCTGGGACTTCTTGTCCATGGTGGTGTCGTGCGACACCGAGTGGTCGCACAGCCGGTGTCCGGCCGCGACCACCTTCTTCACGAGGTCCGGATGGGCCTGCGCCTGGGTCCCCACCATGCAGAAGGTGGCCTTCACCCCGTACTCGCGCAGCACGTCCAGTACTTGAGGGGTCCACACCGGGTCGGGACCGTCGTCGATGGTGATGTTGACCCCGCGCGCGCCCTTGTCCGAGGCGTGCGCGATGGTCACCGCCACCGGCTTGACCGCGCCCTGCCCGGCCGACGCGGCCGGGCGGGGCGACGCGTCGCGCACGGCACCTGCCTGCGCGGTCCACACCGAGGCACCGGCGGCCAGCAACGTCACCCCGAGTGCCGCCCCGGCCACCTTGCCGTACCAGCCCCGCCTGCTGCCGTGCCGTGCCATGTCCGCCCCGCTCTCCCGCAGTTCCTCGGCCGCCTTCCGACCACCTGGCAGGACGAGCGGCGAGGGCCGGGGGATGCGTCTGTTACGGATCACGGACAATTCCGGGAGGGAATGGGGACACAACCTCGTGAGTTGGCCCTGTCGTCGTGTCAACGTGTCGGTTCCTGGCGAGACTTGAGCCGTCGATTCGCCCTGTTACGGTGTCCCGATGTCATCCGTCAAGCAGTTCCAGGTCACCTTCGACTGTGAGCAGCCCGAGCGCGTCGCCCGTTTCTGGTGCGAGGTGCTGGGCTACGTCGTACCGCCCCCGCCGACGGGGTTCGCCACGTGGGACGACTACGGTCGCTCGCTGCCGCCCGAGGATCAGGGCTCATGGTTCGCGTGCGCCGATCCCACGGGCGTCGGCCCGCGACTGTACTTCCAGCGCGTTCCCGAGGGCAGGGTCGTCAAGAACCGCGTGCATCTCGACGTGCGGGTCGGCACCGGCCTCGTGGGTGATGAGCGCCTGGCCGTCCTCGAGGCCGAATGCGCACGTCTGATCGCGCTCGGCGCCGTACACGTGCGAACGCTCCTTGCCGATGACAAGAACGAGTCGTGCATCGGGATGCAGGACGTCGAGGGCAACGAGTTCTGTCTCGACTGAAACACCCACCGCGACTGAAACACCCACCGGGACGGGGAGGCGGGGGACTTCCCGCCCGCTGTCCCTGACCTGGACGCCGCGACGGTTCGGGGCAGGTGGCCAGGCGGCGTCCCCGCCCGTGACCGGGCGGGGACGCCGAGAACCGGCGGACGGCGCTCTGGGCCCGCCCGTCGGGCGTCGCAGCCGAATCGTGACCCGCGGCGGTGGCGTGGTGATGTGACGTTCGGACGGACGGCGCGGGCCGTCCACGGGGCATCGGCTCCGGGAAAGGACGAGCCCCGGTCCGATGACTCCCAAGCCCGGGGCGGGAGTTCGGATCTTCGTATCCCTCCCGGCGGAACACCTCGGTCGAGCAGCCCGGCGCCACCGCGCCGTCCGGACCCGTCCGAGCCCCGCGGTTCCGGAGAAATTCCTGCTCACAGGCCTTCCGCGCGACCTTCGGACTGCCCTATGTTCTCCATCCATGCTCCTTGCCGATGATCAGCGCGGCGGCCGTCGGCTTGCCCACGTCGCGTCCCTCACCACCGCGGTCGTACTCGTGGTGCTCTGTGCCGTTCTCGGCTATGCCGACGGGACCGGACTGTTCGCTCCGGAGAACTGGCTGGACGCGGGTTTCGTACCCGGCAACGCCACGAGCCCTGCCTGGGCCACCGTGGTGTTCCTGCCCCTGCTGATCGGCGGCGGCGCGGCGGCCGTCCACCGGTTGGTGCGCGCCGGGGCTCCCGCGGTGAAGGCACGATGGGTCTTCGGTGCCGTCTGGTCGAGTCTGGTCCTGGTGGCGTTCCTGGCCAAGCTGGCCTACAGCGTGCTGCTGCTGGCGATCGCGGGACCGGCCGGGCTGCACATCTTCCCGACGGTCGGGGCACTGCTCGCCGAGTGCGGTCTGACCGGCGCGAAGTACGCCGTGTTCGGGCCGCTGGTCGCGGGCCCGGCGGCGTCGGCGTACCGGATCGGCGTGTGGCGCCTGCGCCGCAAGGCCGGCGAGGGTGACAAGGTCAACGAGGTCAACGAGGTCGGCGAGGGCGCCGAGGCTCGCAAGGCCGAAGAGGCCGGCAAGGCCGTCGAGGCCGGTGAGTCCGGGCGGCGCACCGAGCGTGCCCCAGGGGCATCGCGCGCCCCTCTCGACTCGGTCGCCGGGTTCGCCTGGCTGCCGGCCGGTGCCGCCGTCGCGCTCCAGGCGGGGACCGGCGCGTTCGCCTGGGCCGCAGGACCGGTACCCGGCGGCCGCGTGGTGGCGACGCTGGTCGCCGGCGTCGCGGCGGTGTTCGCCGGTGTCGCGCTCTGGCGCCGTGTGGTGGCGCCCGGGCTGACCCGTGCCCGTACCGGCGTGACGCTCTGGTCGCTCGCGACGACCCTCACCGCGGCGGGCGTTCTCGGGTTCGCGCCCCTGTGGCTTCTCGACGGGTGCCTGAACGGTTTCGGCGGGGCGCTGTTCCCGGTCGCGTCCGTGCTCGTACGGGTCGCGGAGGGTGTGACCGCGGGCGTGTGCGCGGGTGTCGTGTGCGTGCCCTGGGTCGCGGAGCTGGCGTGGCGGCGCCGGACGGAGCCCTCGGCCGAGCGCGGAAGCCTCGCCTGGGCCGTCCGGTGGGCGCCACCCGTCGCGGTGGCCGCCGTACTGGCGCTCGCCGCGGGCACCCTGGCCCCGGGACCGGCGGTGGCCCCTGTCGGCGCGCAGACGCAGGCCGCCGGCCGCGACCGGAACGAGCTGCTGCCGCTGAGCGTGCTGCGCCGCGACGGACAGGCCCCGGTCATCGGAGACAGCGTGGGGCGGCAGGTGCTGCTCCGCGGTGTGAACGTCAATCAGCTCATCGACTACGGACAGCCCGACCCGGCCAAGGCCACCGTGTGGCCGCTGGAGGACTCCGACTACGCCCGGATGGAACGGTACGGGTTCGACGTCCAGCGTCTGGCCCTGTCCTGGTCGGCCCTGGAGCCGGAGCGGGGCGTCTTCGACGAGGCGTATCTGGCGCGGGTGCGCACCGCGGTCGACCAGGCCGCCGACCACGGCATCCACACCGTCCTCGACATCCACCAGGACACCTTCTCGAAGTACGTCAGCGCGGCGCCGGGAACTCGGTGCAGGGCCAACGCCTCACCGGAGTTCGGCAACGACGGCGCCCCGAAGTGGGCGACCCTCACCGACGGCGCCAAGGCCTGCGGCTTCCTCGGACGCGACCTGGCGCCCAACGTGCAGCAGGCGTTCACCAACCTCTACAACGACACCGACGGCATCGGCGCCGAGTTCGCCCGTATGTGGGGCCGCCTCGCCAAGACCTTCGCGGACGACCCCGCGGTCGCCGGCTACGACCTCCTCAACGAGCCGGGTCCCGGTGACGCCCCGGGCGTGACCTCCTCGATCCTGCTCGGACGCTTCTACCAGCAGGCGATCACCTCGATCCGGGCCGCGGAGTCGAAGGTGGCCGGCGGCTTCCACCACCTGGTGTTCTTCGAGCCCTCGATCCTGTGGTCGGGGCTCGGCTTCGACACCACCCCGCCGGTCGGGTTCGCCGACGACCCGCAGCTCGTCTTCTCGCCCCACCTGTACAGCGAGTCGATCACCATGGACCAGGGCCTGGGCGTCACCCTGACCTCGATCGAGCAGGGCTACGCCACCGCCCAGCGCACCGCCCGGGCGTACGGGGTGCCGCTGTGGTCGGGCGAGTGGGGATGGTTCGGGGAACCCGGCGACTTCCGCTCCCGGTTCGAACGCTTCCTGGAACGGCAGAACACCGAGATGCTGGGCTCGGCGATCTGGGTGTGGAAGAAGGCCTGCGGCGATCCGCAGAACGACCCCGAGGCCACCACCTCGGGCGGCGGCGTCGTGTTGTACACCTGCCCCGACGGCAAGCCGCTGCCGAGTCCGGCCTTCGAGACCACGGCGCTGTCCCAGGCGTACCCGCGCAGCGCTCCCGGTCGTCTGAGCTCCCTGCGCTCCTCGCTCACCGAGCGGGATCTGCGGCTGACCGGCTCCGGGGAAGGCACGCTGGACGTGTGGGTTCCCGGCCGGGGCCGCCCCGAGGTCAAGGGCAGCGGTCTCACCGGCATCCGGCTGGCGGAACGGCCCGGCGGCTGGCGGCTCACCGCGCACACCTCCGGTCGCTACACCCTCCACGTGGCGTAGCGGCGGCCGCCGGCCGGTCCGCCTCGGGGGCGGGCCGGCCGACGGCACCGGGGTGACGCGCGTGCGTCGCGGGCGGGAGGCGAGTCAGCCCGTGGTCCAGCGACGCAGCTTCTCGGGGTTGCGTACGACCCAGATATGGGTGATCCGGTCGCCCACGACCTCGAACGCGAGCACCGTCACGACGACGCCGTCCTGCTGGGCCACCAGGCCCGGCTGACCGTTGACGGTACGTTCCAGGAGCGTCATGCCGTCCGGCCTCCGGTGGGCGAGTCCGGCCCAGGCGTGCGCGATCCGCTCGCCGCCCTCGATGGGGTCCAGGAAGCTCCGGGCGAGACCGCCGCCGTCGGCGGTCGCGACGGCGTCCGGGTCGAGCAGGCCGATGAGGGCGTCGATGTCCTTGGCCTCCCACGCCTCCTTGAAGGCGCTGACCACGCCGGTTCGTCGGGGCGCCGCCGTCGCGGAAGGCCGCGCGGCCCGGACACGGCGGCGGGCCGAGGAGGCCAGCTGGCGGCAGGCGGCCGGCGTACGGCCGACGATCTCGGCCACTTCGGCGAAGGAGTGGCAGAAGACGTCGTGCAGGATGAACGCCACGCGCTCGGCCGGGGTCATCGATTCGAGAACGACCAGGAACGCCAGGCCGACCGACTCGTCCAGGGTGACCCGGTCCGCCGGGTCGACGGCCGCACCGCCCGGCCGCCCGCTGATCCACTCCGCGCGCCCGGGCAGCGGCTCGGGGATCCATTCGCCCACGTACGTCTCCCGCCGGGCCCGTGCCGAGCCGAGCACGTTCAGGCAGACGCGACCGGCCACCGTCGTCAGCCAGGCACCGGGGGACTCGATGGCGTCCCGCTCCTGCCGGGACATGGCGTACCAGCGGGTGTACGTCTCCTGGACGGCGTCCTCGGCCTCGGTCAGGGAGCCCAGCAGCCGGTAGGCGAGATTGATCAGGTGACGCCGCTCGCTCATGACCGCGTCCAGGCCCGGATCGGGCCGGCCGTGTCCTGGCTCGGATCGCGTGGTCATGGTGTCGACAACTCCCTCGGTCGCATCCGCTTTCACCGGGTCGCATCCGCCCTCACCTGTACGACAGAACAGCGCGCCGGAATGTGAGGCCGGAGTGGCGCCTCACATTCCGCGGGGCTGTCTTGTCGAAGCGGTGGGACCGACACATCATCCAGCGGACAGGAAGGCCGGAGACATCATGACTGCCTCGAACCCGGCGACACCGGCGACACCGGCGACCCCGGAGACCCCGTTCACCGCCCCGGTGACCGACGAGCGACTGGAGCGGGTGGCCGCCGCGCTGAAGGAGAAGCACTTCGACGTCGAGATCCTCGACGACGCAGCCGCGGCGCGCGCCCGCGTCAAGGACCTGGTTCCCGAGGGTGCCGCGGTGTTCACCGTGGCCAGCGAGACCCTCCGCCTGTCCGGCATCGACGAGGACATCAACAGCAGCGGACGGTACGACTCCGTCAAGGAACGCGGAACGGCCATGGACCGCGCCACGCGGATGGCGGAGATCTGGCGGATGCTCGCCTGCCCCGACGTCGTGGTGGGCAGTGTCGCCGCCGTCACCGAGACCGGCTCCCTCGTGGCCGCCTCGGCCAGCGGAAGCCAACTGCCCGCCTACGCGGGTGCCGCGCCCCGTGTGATCCTGGTGGTCGGTGCGCAGAAGGTGGTGCCCGACCTGGACACCGCGCTGCGCCGCGTCGACGAGTACTGCGTCCCGCTGGAGGACGAGCGGGCCCGGAAGGTGTACGGGGTGCCCAGCGCTCTCAACCGTCTTCTCGTCCTCAACGCGGAACCGCACCCGGGGCGTTGCACCGTCCTGCTGCTCCGCGAGGCCATCGGGTTCTGAACCGCCGGGGGCCGCCCGTGCCGTGACCGCGCAGGCATGCGGCCAGCCCCTCCGGAAGAACAGCGGCGGTTCTTCCGGAGGGGCCGGCCGTGCCCGGTGTCGCCCGGCGGGCGTCAGCGGGGTTCCGCCGTGGCAGTGCCGGGCACGGTTCGGCGGGCGGTCACGACGTGCCGTTCGCCCCGGGGACGCCCACGCGCTCCGCCCACTCCGCCGACGGCGACCAGAGCCGGGCGCCGTCGGCGGATCCTGCCCCGCCGTCTCCGGTGGACCACGATCCGGGTCCTCCGGTCTCGCGGTCACCGCCGCCGGCCGCGACCGGCCGGTCGTCCCGGGCGGTGAGCCGGAACCCGAGCGTGTAGGTGCGGGTGACCGAACCGTTGGCCGAGGTCACCCGGATGGTGCGGGTGGTGAACCGGGATCCGGCCGAGGAGAGGACCGAACCGCCCTCGGTGACCCTCACCCGGGCGCCGGACCGGGCCGGTACGGCGGAGACGGCCGGGATCCTCTTGTTCCTCGGCCAGTCGACGACGTACGTGGACACCTCCGCGTCGAAGCCGTCGATCGCGATGCCCCCCACCGTGATCGAGCCGGCGTCGGCGACGCTCGCCCCGGTGGCGTCGGAGTGGTTCGTCACCGTGACCGAACCGTCGGCGCCCACGACCACGTGCGCCGCCATCGCGGCCGCCAGATTGATCCGCTGCCAGCTCGCTCCGCCGTCCGCGGTGAGGTCGAGCGGGTACCCGGAGTCCGTCGCGGTCTGTTCCAGGACCTGAGTGCGCTGCTCGGTGGTCAGGTCCGGGAAGGCCGTGACGAGCAGGGCCGCCGCGTCGGCCGGTGTCCTGAGCGTCTGCCCCGCCTTCGCCACCTGGGAGAACCCGTAGGTGAGGCGCCGCGTGTACAGGTCGACGTCCTGCGCGGTGCTCAGGCCGGAGTAGGGGTCGCCCGCGCAGGCCGCGAGCGTGTCCCCGTACCCTTCCGTCTCGCACCGCGCGAGCAGCACGTTCTCGATCTCGGTGTGGGCCTGCATCAGCAGCTTCCGGAATTCGGGGTCCGCCCACCGGTGTGCCACGGTGGCCTGTCCGGTGATCCGGCCGCCCATGACGTCCAGCGGGTAGTGGAACCCGAGGACGACGCGGTTGTCCCCGTACTCCGAGGTGCGCGCGAGGATCGACGGCGCCAGTTCCGGCAGGAGGGTGGCGAGGACGGTCCCGGCTTCGTAGCCGCCGTACGTGTGGCCGCTCGGGTACGAGCCGCTGGTGGTGAGGCTGTTGTAGGAGCCGTCCTGCGACTCGTAGATCGCACCGCCGTCGCCGACGAACCCGAGCCGCACGTACGGGCGTCGGTAGCCGTAGTGGTTCTTCGCCGCGTCGACCTTGTCGAGGCCCTTCGTGACCCGGGAGAACAGAGCGCTCGTCTTGGGCAGTCGGCCGCCGCTCAGGGCGTCGCCGTAGATCCGGCCGAGCCGGGAGCCGAGTCCGTCGGCCAGCGTGACGGTGGCGCTGTGCGTCGCGTCGACCTCGGCGCGGTCCACCTCCTTCTGCGTGGCCGCGTTGTTGATGGCCACGGCGGTCCTGTCGTTCTCCGCGGTGGGTGAAGTGCCGTTCGGCACCTTGGTGTTGGCGCCGAGGATGTCGGTGCGCAGGTCGTCGGCACCACTGAGCAGGCCGTCGAAGTAGTCGCTCCCGTCGCCGTTCGTCGGCCAACTGTCAGACGGGTAGGCCGCGTTCAGTGTGTCGTCCGGGAAGGGGGACGGCACATAGGCCGGGCCGGAGGCGTCCGACGCGGCCGCCGTGGTTCCCGAGGCGGGCGCGGCACTGTCGGCGGAGGTTCCGGCCGGGGTGACCGCGGTGACGGTCGCCGTGTGTGCCTTCGCCCTGTCGGAGGCCGTGAGGAGCGTGGTGGCCGTGGAGGCGGGAACGTGTGCGGTGGTGCCGTCGTCGAGAGCCACGGTGTAGCCGATGACCGGGAATCCGCCGTCGGCGGCGGCCCGCCAGGTCACGCGGACCTGCCGGCCGTCGGTGATCACTCCCGTCACGGCCGGCGTCCGCGGCTTGCCGCCACCGGTCACCACGGGTGCCGTGGCCGGACTCGGGTGCGAGGTGCCGACCGCGTTCACCGCGCGGACGCGCGCCGTGTACGACCTGCCCGCCCGCAGCCGGGTGAACGTCGTGCGCCGGCTGTCCGGATCGTGGATCCGGACCTGGTGGCCGTCGTCGAGGGTGACCTCGTAGCCGGTGACCGGTGAGCCGCCGGTGTCCCCGGGCGCGGACCAGGCGACGGTCACGCTCGTGCCGGACGAGATCGCCGACACGGCGTCGGGCGCGGCCGGTACCGCCCTGGGCCTGGTGGTGAGCGCGTCCCGGGCGTGGCCGAGCGCGCCGTACCGCGCGGTCAGCGTCTCGTCCGTGGCCGCGGTGTCCGCGACCGCGGTCCTCGCCTCGGCGAGCGCCTCGGTGAACGCCGTCCACGACGTGTCCGTGTAGCGGGCGTCGTCGAGGGCCGACGCGGTCGCGACCAGGTCCTCCAGCCTCAGCCTCGGGAGCGGGATCAGCTGCTTGGCGGCGAGGGTGAGGCCGCGGGTTTGGGTGTCGACCTCGAGCTGCGTCACGGCGTCGGCGTCGGCGAGGGCGCGCGCGGCGGCGAGTTCGCGCCGGTACACACCGAAGTCGATCGTGTCGTAGCGCTCCGCGTCGCCGGAGAGCCCCGCGTACCGGTCGATCGCCTTGCGCAGGGCGGACCTGTCCGTGACGGCGGGCGTCTCGACGTGGGCGAAGGTGATCCGGCCCAGGTTCGCGACGTACGGGTGCGAGGAGTCCGGGGTCGTCACCAGCCGCAGGTGGACACGGTGCGTGCCGGTGATCGCCTCGGGCAGCGTCAGGCTCGTCGTCCCTCCCGAGGACCACGCGGCCCCCGTGACGGGCAACGGCATGGTCGCGTACGGCGTCCCGGGGCTGCCCGCGTCGAAGGAGTCCAGGTAGAGCCGGACGGCGGAACCGGTGCCGCAGCGGGCGGAGTTGTTGACGTAGGTGATCGTGACGGTGCTCTTCGGGGAGCCGCCGAAGCCGATGTCCCCGTAGTCGATCCAGGCCCCGTCGTAGGTGCCGCCGAGGTCGGTGGTGGACCCCGAACCGCTCCAGCCGACCGGCTCGCTCTTGAGCCCGCCGCCGCTGTGCGAGCGGAACGCCGTGGCGTCGAACGCCACGGAGGCGCCGGCTTCCGAGGACACCTCGTACGGAGAGAACTGGTACCGGTCGAAGTTCGACACCCACTGCTGCCCGGACGGGGCGTGGAAGACGAACGTCGCGCTCGACGCGCCCATCAGGGCGTCCGGGTCGGTGACGGCCGCCCGCACCGTGCTGTAGTACTGCCATCCGCCGGTTCCGGGGAGCTGGACGGTGGCGACGAGCGGACCGTCGGCCGCCCCGGCGTGGATGTCGACGCTGCTCGGTCTCGCGCTCGCCTGCGAGTTGGCGTAGCGGACCGAGACGCTGCGCGGAGCGACCCCGCCGAAGTCCAGCCTCGTGAACCGCTCCCAGGATCCCTCCGTGACGCCGCCGAGGTCGCCGTCCGAGTAGTACGCCTCGCTCACCAGGCTGGGGCCCTCCTTCTGGTCGGGGTCCTCGGCCTGGAGGACGGCGAAGCCGCCCTCGTCGATGGTGAGGGCGTCGACGGCGGACCGCAGCGCGTCGTCCGCGGCCATGATCGTGCCCGTCGCGGAAGTGGTGTCCGCGAGGACGGTCCGAGCGCGGTCGAGCGCCGACCGGAACACGTTCCACGAGCCGTCGGAGTAGTTGCCTTCGCGCACCAGCACGGCCTGGCCGACGAGTGCGCCGAGCGCCTCGCGGTGCACCGCGGCGGCGGACAGGACGAGCGGGTCGGTCGGGGACACCCCGGTGCCGTGCAGCGTCGAGGCGCGTACCCCGTGGGCGAAGGCCGCGTCCTGGAAGGTGACGCCGAAGCGAGCGTCGGCCCGCGCGCTGCCGGTGAGCGACAGCGTCGCCGTGCGCGAGCCGCTGACGCGGAGGTCCGCCGTGACCCCGCCCGGCAGTCCGGTCACGGTCGCCGCCCCCGACCTGGTCAGGCTGGTGCCCTTGCGGGCGGCGAACTCCGCCGGCCCGGACAGGGTGAGCTTCAGGGCGCCGTCGACGCTGCCGTCCGACCCGGTGCCGACCGTGCCCGGGGCCGCGGAGACGACGGTGTCGCCCCGGTCCGTTCCCGTACCGCCGCCACCGGTGTCGCCCGAGTCGGTGTCGAGCGAGTACGCGGGCTCGGTGCGGGCGCCCCACCGGGAGGGCTTGGAGCCCATCGTGAAGTCCAGGGTCCCGCCCGCGACGATCTGCGAGTAGTCGAGCCACGTGTTGTCGAAACGCGAACCGTTGAGGGTCGCGCTCTGCACGTAGTAGTCGCTCGGCGACACACCCTCGGCCTTCACCGTGAACCGGGCGCCGTTCGCGTAGCGGATCGTCGTGGAGTCGAAGAACGGACTGCCGATCTGGAACTGGCTGGAACCGGCGGTCACCGGGAACAGGCCCAGGGCCGCGCCGACGAACATCGTCGACATGGTGCCGGCGTCATTGTCCATGGTCGGCAGGAAGCCCCGGGGGGAGAGCTTGTAGACCTGGGTCTTGACCGGCGGGCGGAACTCGCCGCCGGAACTGGGGACTTCGTTCGAGGAACCCGTCGCGATGTAGCGGTTCCAGGTCGTGCCCGTGTAGATGGCCCGCACCCACTTCTGCGTCAGGCTCGGCTCGCCGACGTAGTTGAAGAGGTACGGGGCCTGGAGGTCGATCTCGTTGGCGTTGGAGTGCAGCATGGCCGAGCCGTCGTCGGCGCCGGAGTCCTCGCCGAACATGTGCTCCACGGCGGCCCTGCCCGCTCTCGCGCCGCCCATGGCCTCGATGAGGCCGCCCATGTCGTACGCGTCGTACCAGTGGTACTGCCAGAGCGTGCCCTGGTAGAGGCCGGCCGCCTCGAACTTCTCGTGGTCCGCGCTCTGCCAGTCACCGCTCGCGGCGCGCGGGGTGAGCAGTCCGACCTCGGTGCCGTCGCCGGCCGTCCAGGCGCCGGACTTCACGAGGTTGTCGATCGCCATGGTCGACTGCGTACGCAGCTTCCGCGCGTCCGCCTTCTTGCCGAGCGCGCCGGCGATGACGGAGAGCGCCCACTGGTCGTAGCCGCGCTGGACGGTCGTACCGGGATCCCCGGTGACGTAACCCTGCCGCAGCTGCGCCCCCGTGTAGTACCCGGAGTACGACATCAGCGCGGGGTAGGCCTCGTCGAGTCGGTCGAAGTTCTTGTAGCCCTTGGACAGCGCGTCGGCGACCAGGACGGCCGAGCGCTCCCAACGCACGGTCGGGACCGAGTGGGTGAGGCCGCCGAGGCTCTTGCCCGCGGTGTGCGCGTCGGCGAAGAGCTCGATGAGCGACTGCACCATGTCCCGGTAGGTGGCCGGGTCGATGTACGCCTCGACGGAGTACTTGCGGAAGTCGTCCCAGGTGGACCAACCGTCGTAGTACGTATAGCCGTTCGTCTTGTGCACCGCTCCGTCCACGCCGCGGTACGTCCCGCTGGTGCTGGTGGCGTTCACCGGCAGCGCGTACATGCGGTACAGGTGCGTGTAGAACTCCCGGGTGAGCGTCGACCCGGGGTCGGACGTCGCGGAGGCGCGTACGTCGACGGCGCCGAGCGCGCGGTTCCAGTCCGCCCGGGTCCGCTCGCGGGCCTGGTCGAAGGTGAGGTCGCCCACCTCGTTCCGCTGGTCGGTCGCGGCCTGTTCGGCGCTGACCGGCGACAGCGTGACGCGCAGTTCGATGTCGTCCCCGGCGGACCGGTCGAACCCGAGGACGACGCCGGTGTCGGACCCGTCCTGTGTGGTCGCGTCGCTCAGCCTGCCGTCGTTGCCCCAGCTCTTCAGCGAAGTCACGGGGACGTTCGTGGTGGCGGCGTAATACAGCTTGTACGAGGCGCCGTTGAACGACCCGGCGATGAGCCCGCCGATCGAGGTGGTCCCGTCCGGGAGCGTCGTCGCCTTCAGCGTCGAGCGGGTGCGGCTGGTGAAGTTGTTCGCCAGGTCGAGGACGAGTTCGGGGTCCGACCCGGCGGGGAAGCCGTACCGCTCCAGCGCCGTGCGCGTCGTCGCGGTCACCTCGGCCTCGACGGTGCCGGAGTCCCGCGTCACCGACGAGGCGGTGCCGGAGACGGCTCCCAGTCCCACCTGGTAGTAGCCGGGTGTCGCGGTCTCGTCGTCGTGGCCGTACGCGTGGGCGTAGGTGCTGGGGGAGGGGCGCTTGTCGTACCGGACGGAGGTCGGGACGACGAGCAGGTCGCCGCCGCCTCCCGAGCCGCCGACGCCGTCGAGGTTCGTGGCGGTGAACCCGGCTATGTGGTCCTCGTCGTAGTCGTACCCGGTGTGGTTGCGGCCCGGCGTGGTCATCGGGTTGACCTTGGCCAGACCGTGCGGCGCCTGGGCGCCCGGCAGGTCGTTGCCGTCGTCGCCCGCGGTCGATACGAACGGGTCGACGAGCTTCGTGTAGTCGGTCCCGTCGGGGGTCCCGTCGGACGTCGCGCCTAATGTGCCGCCCGATGTCCCGACGGACGCCGCGGACATGGTGGGGAAGGGCACTGCCGCGGCCGTGCCGACGCCGGCCGGTGCGGCCAGGGCGAGCGCTCCGGTGAGCAGCGCGACGGCCGCCGCGCGCAGCGGCCGGCGACCGCGCCCGGCCGACCCGGGAGGCATGGCGCGGAACACGGGGGGACGGGATCTGATGGGCACGTGACCTCTCCAGCGTCGCTCGTACGCACGCACGGTCCGGCTCATCGGAAGACAACGTTGTCGGCCCGGGGCGCCAGACGTGCAACTCGGGGTGGACGGAAGCGACACACAGGATGCCATCCGTATACCGGATTGCACCCCTCCGTGTTCACGACCGTCCGCAATGAGACAGGGAGAAGGCGTACAGCGGGCGAACGACATGCGTACGACGGGCGCGTACCGGACGCCGCGACGACGTACGAGGCGACGAGGTACGAGGCTCAGGGCCTGTCCGGCGATTCCCGTCTGCCCGGGGCCCTTCGGGCGACGACGCGAATGGTCGGACAGGCCCCACGAGGCTCGCCGGGAACCCCGGCACGAGGGGCCGCTTCCGGCGTGGCAGAGTGTGCGTGTGCCCACCACTGATTCCGCCCGTGCCACCGACGCCGCCGATGTCTCCCGCGCCGTGAACGCGGCCGATGCCGCCCTCGGCGGGTCCGGACGCCCCATCGATCTGCGCAGCGACACCGTCACCCGGCCCGGCGAGGCGATGCGCCGGGCGATGGCCGAGGCCGAGGTCGGTGACGACGTATTCGGTGACGATCCCACCGTCAACGCGCTCCAGGAGCGGATCGCCGGGCTGCTCGGATTCGAGTCCGCGCTGTTCGTCTCCTCGGGGACGCAGAGCAACCTGTGCGCTCTGCTGACCCACTGCGGCCGAGGGGACGAGTACATCGCCGGGCAGATGGCCCACATGTACCGGTGGGAGGGCGGTGGCGCCGCCGTGCTCGGAGGCATTCAGCCCCAGCCGCTGCCGCACCGGGCGGACGGGACGCTGGACCCGCTGGACATCGCGGCGGCCGTGAAACCGGACGACTCGCACTTCGCGCGCACGCGGTTGCTCTGCCTGGAGAACACCATCGGCGGCCGGGCCGTGTCGATGGACTACCTGAAGACCGCCACGCACGTGGCCCGCGACCACGGACTCGCCACGCACCTGGACGGGGCACGGCTGTTCAACGCGGCGGTGGCCGGCGGGGGCGACCCGTACGAGCGGGCACGGCTGATCGCCGGCCACTTCGACAGCGTGTCGGTCTGCTTCAGCAAGGGTCTGGGCGCGCCGGTCGGCTCGGCGCTCGTGGGATCGCGGGAGTTCGTGGCCGAGGCACGGCGCTGGCGCAAGGTCCTGGGCGGCGGGATGCGGCAGGCCGGCGTGCTGGCGGCCGCGGCACTCCACGCGCTCGACCACCACGTGACGCGGCTCGCCGACGACCATGCGCACGCCGCGCTGTTCGCGGAGAGCCTGAAGGACGTGCCGGGTCTGACCATGGAACCCAGCGGGACCAACATGGTCTTCGCGAGTTCCGCCCCCGGCCTCGAGACCGACGAGGTGCGCGACCGGCTGGAGCGTCGGGGGCTGCTGTGCGCGGGATACCCGGGCCAGTTGCGCTTCGTGTTCCACCTGGACGTGACGCGCGCCGACACGGAACGCGCGGTGCGGATCGTGCGCGAGGTGCTGGCCGAGACGGCGACAGGCTGATCCCACGGGGCCGTCGGCCCGGGCGTCGGGGGAGGGCCGAAGCCGGTCCCCGGCACACGTGCTCCCGGCGGGCGTCAGTCCACCGGCCAGGTGTGGACCGGTGCGTTGAGGTGCATGTAGTCGATGTACTGCCGGGTCATGCGTCGCAGGGCCTCGTGACGGCCGCAGTGGTCCGACGATTCGAAGCGGTGCAGCATCTCCTTCTGCCAGACCGCTCCGTTGCGCACGGTGACGCACCGCTGCTCGATGATGCCGAGCAGCGGCTCCCGCCAGGCCTCGTCCATGCCCGAGAGCTCCAGGCCCCGGTGCGCCAGCGGCAGCAGCCGCCGCAGGACGAGTTCGGGCACCGGCACCTCACCCGTTCCCGGCCAGTAGAGCCGGGCGTCGATACCGTTCCGGGCCGCGGCGTGCAGGTTGTCCTCGGCGGCCGAGAAGGACATCCGCGACCACACCGGCCGGTCCTCCTCCACCAGGGCGCGGGTGAGACCGTAGTAGAACGCGCCGTTGGCGAGGGTGTCGGCGACCGTCGGGCCCGCGGGCAGCACGCGGTTCTCGACTCTCAGGTGCGGCCTGCCCTCGGCGACGGCGTAGACCGGACGGTTCCACCGGTAGATCGTCCCGTTGTGCAGGGTGAGTTCGGGCAGCTCCGGTGTGTCCCCGTGGTCCAGCGTCTGCGTGGGGTCCTGGTCCTCGCACAGGGGCAGCAGCGCGGGAAAGTAGCGCAGGTTCTCCTCGAAGAGGTCGAAGACGCTGGTGATCCACCGTTCCCCGAACCAGACCCGGGGCCGTACGCCCTGCGCCTTGATCTCCTGCGGGCGGGTGTCCGTCGCCTGCTCGAACAGCGGGATACGGGTCTCGTGCGCCAGCTCCTTGCCGAACAGGAAGGGCGAGTTGGCCGCCAGCGCGACCTGGACCCCGGCGATCGCCTGCGCCGCGTTCCAGTAGTCGGCGAACTCCTCCGGCGACACCTGGAGATGGAACTGCGTGCTCGTGCACGCGGCCTCCGGCGTGATGGTGTCCGCGTAGGTCCGCAGATGGTCGACGCCGTCCACCTCGATGAGCAGATCCTCGCCGCGCGCCGCGAAGACCTGCTCGTTGATCAGTTGATAGCGGGCGTTCTCCGACAGGGCGTCCGGTCCGACGTCCGTCTCCCGCAGGGTGGGCAGGATGCCGATCATGATCAGATGGACGCCGATCGTCCTGGCGCGCTCGTCCGCGTGGTTCAGGGCGGCGCGGATCTCTTCCTCCCAGGCGTCGGGGCCGCCCGCGATCAGCCGCCGGGGCGGAACGTTGATCTCCAGGTTGAACCGGCCCAGCTCGGTGTCCCAGGCGGGGTCCGCGATGGCGTCGAGCACGTCGGCGTTCCGCATCGTCGGCTCGCCCTCGATGTCGGTCAGGTTCAGCTCGATCTCCAGGCCCACCCGGGGGCGCTCCACGTCGAACCGTGACTCCCGCAGCATCTGCGAGAAGGCGTCGAGACATTCCTGCATCTTGATCCGGTACCGGCGACGGTCCTCGCGGGTGAAGACCAGCGCCGGAACGTCGCGTCCCATCGGTCCTCCCGGTGGCCCCACGGATACCTCTCCCCTCCAGCGTCGCACCATGGGGCGGGTCTGACCATGCGGGACGCTCCCGCACCCCGGGCCGGAGCCGGGGACGGCGGTCACCTGTGGTGTCCGGTCCGTTTCGGAAGGTGGCCGGGGCCGCGGTGGTCCGGCCCTTTCCGGGAGCGGATCCCCCGCAGTGGTTTGGCCCGTCCGGCGATGGATCCCGCGTGGTGGTCCAGCCCTTTCCAGGGAGGGATCCCCCTAGGGCCGGGCAGACGGGAATTGTCAGACAGGCCCTACGGACGGCCGCGCCCTCACTCGGGCTCCCGTCACCTGCCGTCGCCTTCGACAGAGGGGCGCATGAGGCCGAGGTCGTCGCCCCAGGCGTCCAGCACGTCGCCGTGTCCGGCCGCCCTGGCAGCTTTCTCGACACGGGCGAACAGGTGCCGTTGCAGGGCTGTGTCACCCGTGGCCGAGACGCGGTCCACGGCACGCAGCAGCGCGTCGGTGTCCCAGCCCGGCAGCGGGTACCGGGCGAGCTCCCACTCCAGGTACTTGTTGTACGGGCGGGGGCGGCGGTCCAGAGCGAAGAGCAGCTCGAGCAGGAGCCGCATGCTGTCGGCGGCGTCGAGACGAGCGGCGAGAGCCAGGCCGTCGCGGTGGTTCTTGACGGAGCGGTAGAGGGAGTTGGCGTAGGCGTCGAGCCATTCGCCGGAGCTCCGGAACGCCTCGTCGGCATCCAGCCGTGCCCAGCGGCCGAGGACACGGGCGATGCCTCCGTCGAGCCGGTCGAGCACGATCCGGGCACGGGCGAGGGCATAGCGTTCCCACCCCGGGATCCCGGCTCCACGGAACTCGGTGAGCGTGACGACGACGAGGTCGAGTCCGGTCCCGCGATGGCTCGCGAACCGGGTCGGATCGGCACTGGTGCCGTCGGCGACGACGACGTAGAGATCGTGGTCGGAGTACGGGGTGGTCATGCCGTCATGGGCTCGGGACCCTTTGAGGACGAGGCCGACGACGGCCGGGTCGGCGGTGGCGAGTTCGACGAACGCGTCGTAGCCGAGAGGCTGTTGAGCACGCATGGTACGGATCTCCGGTGAGGTGACGACGGGTGTGCCTGCCGGGGGCTACCGCGTTACGAGGCGCCCCGTACCGTCCGCGGCCGCGCGGGGCGGCCACCTGGAAGATCAACGCACGGACGGACTCTACCGCCCGGCCGGTCGCGAGGCAGTAGGATCGCCGCGGTGCACCCGGTGGCCGCGCTCCTGGTGGGGGACGGCGTCCTGGACCCGGACCGGACGGACAGAGCTCGTCGTCAGACGGTGATGACCACCTTCGAGCGCGCGTGTTCCCCTTCGAGGTACCGGACGGCCTCGGCAGCTTCGCTCAGGGGGTAGGTGCGGTCGATGACAGGAGTGAGTTTCCCGGAGTCGGCGAGTTCCCGCAGGGCCGCCAGGTTCTCCTTGCTCGGTGTCGCCACGAGGACGAGCAGCCGGTGGCGGGCGAAGCGTGACATCACCTGCCCCCTGATGAGGAGCCCCATCGGCCCGATGACACTCCCGCCTTCGAATACGCCCCCACCGGAGAGAACGATCGTCCCCGTGGGTTTCAGGGCGCGGCGGAACCCGGTCAACGAGTGGTTCCCCACCAGGTCGAAGACGACGTCGTACCGCTGTCCGTTCCGGGTGAAGTCCTCCTGGGCGTAGTCGATGAGGTGATCCGCGCCCAGTGACCGAACCAGTTCGCCGTTTCGCGCACTGCACACGCCCGTCACTTCCGCGCCGAACGCCTTGGCGATCTGCACCGCGAAGGTGCCCACACCTCCTGACGCGCCATTGATCAGTACCTCCTGCCCCGGCTGTACCTGGGCCAGGTCCCGCAGGCCCATCAGCGCGGTGTTCCCCGCCAGCGGCAACGCGGCCGCCTGCTCGAAGGACAGCGCGGCCGGCTTCGGCTCCACCACGTCGTCCGAGGCGCACACGAACTCGGCGAACGCGCTCTCGGTCTCGCCGAACACCTCGTCGCCGGGACGGAACCGCTTCACGGCTCTGCCCACCGCCTCCACCCGGCCCGCGAAGTCCGTGCCCCTGATCTTCGTCTTCGGACCGCTCACCCCGAGTCCCAGGCGCGCCAGGTACGGGTCGCCCCGCATGAGGTGCCAGTCGCGGGCGTTGACCGAGGCCGCGTGGACGCGGACCAGTACCTCTTCGTCGGCGACGGCCGGCGTGTCGACCTCTCTGAGTTCCAGGACGTCGGGTGAGCCGTACCGGTCCTGGGCGATCGCCTTCATCGGGCCTCCGTGACGCACGAGTTCGGTGCGGGATGGAACGGCTGACCGGATGTTCAGCACCACTCACGATGGTAGGCAAGCGACGACGGCATGGGTATCGGGGCGAATCCCTAGGTGACGCGCGGAGGCGGTTCCCGGGCGCGGGGGTCAGCCGCCCTGACCGGCGCTTCCGACCGGGCCGACCTTCACCGGGGCGCCGGCGCCGTCCGTCACGGGCAGCGTGGGGCCGCCCGGCCAGGCGAGGGTGACCGTCTTCGTCTCGTTCGGCGGGGTCACCAGCAGGCCGGTGACGCGGACGCCGGAGCCGCCCGACTTGTTGAGCGGGTAGGTGATGCCGAAGGCGATCGACTGCCCGTTCTTGAGGATGCTCTGGCCGGCCGACGCACCGGTGCGCTTCGCGGACACCGTTCCCGAACTCGTCTTCAGGTCGACGCCCGCGTACCCGGAAATCGCGCAGTCCCGGCCGCCGCCGTTCTTGAATTCCACCGCGACGGTGCCGTCGGGGTCGCCGTCGATGGTGTTGTCCTTCGCGGTGACCTCCAGCTCGTCGGTGTGGCACCGGTCGACCTTGCCGCTCGCGCCGGAGCCGGTACCGGCGGTCGAGCCCTTCCCGGTCGAGCCCTTCCCGGTACCCGCCCCGCCGCTCTGATCCGAACCACCCGAGTCCGAACCGCCCGAGTCCGAACCCCCTCCCTGATCCGCACCGTTCGAGCTCGAACCGCCGCCCGGGGCGGACCCATGGGACGTGGCGGACGGTGCGCTCTGCCCCGTACCGTCGTCCCCGTTCTGGCAGGCCGTGAGCGAGAGACCCGCGGCGACGGCCAGGGCGGCGAAGGTGAGCCTGTGAACGCGCATCGTTTCATCCTCGGTATCGGTCGGTAGTGCCGGCCGCTCGGTACGAGCGAGCGTTTCCGAACCCCAAGAGCCGGTCCGACCCGGCACGCGTTCCGCCCGACCACCGGGTAATACAGGCCTGTTACACGCGAGGCACCGGACACCCTTTCCTACGCCGGCTCCGACACGACCGGGGGCAGCGGTTCCCGGGCCGTGTGCCAGGCCGGGGGAAGAGCGGCGACTCCCGTGCGAGCGGCGATCACCCCGCCCGCGACGGCGCAGGTGGTGTCGATGTCACCGCGCCCGGCGACCGTGAACCACAGGCCCTCGTGCAGGTCGTCGAGGTACCCCGCCGCGCACCACAGCGCGAAGGGCACGGTGTCGGGCCCGGACATCCTGTAGCCGGAGCCGAGGACCTCCGCGGCGTGCCGCACCGAGGTGCGCTCCGGCATCCGGGCCGCGATCCGCACCCCCGACCGGACGTCGCTGTCGGGGAGTCGTTCGGCGACGGCCTGGAGGAAGTCCGGTCGTGCCGGAGCGCTTCCGCCCCGGCTGCGCGTTGCCAGCGCCGCGGCGAGGGCGACCGCCACCGCCCCGGTCACCGCCTCCGGGTGGTGGTGCGAGACCGCGCCCTGACGGGCGGCCTCCTCGGCGACCGTGTCGAGGTCGGCGGCGTGCCAGGCGCCGAGCGGGGCGGCGCGCATGGCCGCGCCGTTGCCCCAGGAACCCAGGCCGCCGAACTGTCCGGCGACCACCTCCCGCCAGGGTTCGCCCGTGCCGATCCGACGGAGCACGTCATGCATCGAGGCTCCGTAACCGCGGTGCGTGTCCTCGGTGTAGGCGGCCGCGAAGCGCAGGGCGAGGCGGTCCTGGTCGATGGTGCCGCCGCCCTCGGCGAGTTCGCGCACGAGGACGAGGGCCTGGGCCGTGTCGTCGCTCCACCGCCACAGCGGCTCCGGGGGCAGCGTCCGCGCCTCGAGGGCCGCGGGACCGTTCCGGCGCAGGATGCCGAACCAACGGTCACCGAAAGCGTCACCGAAGGCAAGCCCGTTCAGCGAGTCCAGAGCGGCGGCAGGCACGTTGATCATCGGAGCAGTATCACAGCGCGACGGCACTCCGGCACTCCGTTATCGGCGCGGGCACGCTTCTGGTTCGGGCATGCCGCCGGGCGACCACGGTCACCACCAGGACAGGGGCTTGTCCCCTCGAGCAACGGCACACCCTCAGGTGGCAGGGGCCGCGCATACGGTCACATCGGTCTCCTCGCCCGCTGCCAGACCCGCTTCGCAGAGTCGGCCGCCGCTCTCGCGCAGGTCGAGGCGGAAGCGCGTGGCCTCGCCGTCCTGCTTGAGGCCGTGGATGCGTTCGTCGATGTACCCGAGGCTGTTGAGGGTCTTGCGGACCTTGGTGGGGGTGGGTTCCGGGACCGCCTGCAATGCCTGGATGATGCGCTGTTCGTGCTGGACGCTCGCGCACCGATCGCGGTCGCTCAACTCCGTCTCGGGCCCTGTCGGGGCGCCCGGCTCGATCGGGCCGGGCGGTGGAGTCTCCCCAGGGGCGAGGCTCTGTTGCCCGTCCGGACCGGTCGGCTTCTTGTCAGTCGGTCCCGAAGCGGCCCCGTCGGTCGAAGAACACGGCTGCGCAACCTTGTCGAGCATGGCCGCGAACGCCGCCTGCTCGGCCGACGACGCGGCATTCACCTCGGAGCCGGCGTTCTCGGGCGGGCCGCTCCGTGATCCATCGCCACTCGGCTCGTCACCGCCGCAGCCGGACAGCGCCAGAGCGCCCAGAGCGGCAGTCACGAGGATGCGCCCCGTGCGAGCCGAAGCGCCGATGGAGACGGGGCTACGTGTCATCCGCACAGTCTCCGGCCTGCGCTCCATATCCCGCCTGAGTACGCGTACTCAGGCGGGATGAGTAGCCGGGCAGGTTTGTTCTTCTGCCCGAAGAACGGCCAACTCCCTTTGTTTTTAAGGGGGTTGTGCGAGCGAACAGACCTGATCTACTGTCCGCACCGTTCCTTGAAGAGTCATTCACATTTTCAACACGAGGGGGGAACTCGTGCGCAGAATTGCGCTGCCCGTATTTGCCGCAATGTCCTTATCCCTGCTGCTCCCGCAGGGGGTGGCGGGTGCGGCGCCTTCGGGCGCACCGCCCGCCGCGGCGGCCGCAGTCGTCGATCAGCCGCTGGCGGACGGCGAGATCCAGCAGGTCGGCCCCGGTCAGTACTCGACCGCGGAGCAGTCCTTCGAGATCTACGAGACGGACGTGGCAGAAGGCCTCATGAGCCGCAGCCACACCGTCAGCGCCCAGGCGGGCGGTGTCGCCGAGCCGGAGTCCGCACCCGCGTCCCGCGCGGACATGGGCGTCTTCGGTCCGGGCTGGAAAGCCGAGTTCGTGGGGGGCCAGCTCGACCGCAAGCTGGAGCGGAAGACCGACTCCGTCGTCGTCACCGACCTCACCACGAACACCCCGATCACCTACGCTCTCAAGAGCAGCGTCGACTATCCGAGCGGCGGCGGCGTCAAGAAGTACGCGACCACCGAGGGCGACAAGCTCACCGAGACCGCCAGGTTCGACGAGACGTCAGGCACCCTGGTGTCCACCATCGCCGAGGTCGTCAGCGTGGCCGGATCAGCCGCGGACGCGGACCAGTCCGCCGACACCGATGCCGACGCTCCCGTCAATATCGACAAGCTGACCCCCACCTACACCTGGAAGCAGGCCGCCCCGGGTACCGACGCCTGGCGCGTCACCGGCGTGGGCACCGTGGCCGACGGCAGTCTCTCCACCGTCGGCTACGACACCAAGGGCCGGGTCTCCACCGTCACGGAGGCCCCCGTCGGGGACACCCCGGCGCAGTCGCTGAAGGTCAGCTACTCGACCGCCACGACGGCCGGTGGCACGACCCCCGGCGAGTTCACCGGGCGCGCCAAGGAGATCAGCGTCACCACCGGCGCGACGACGCAGACGCTCGCGCGCTACTCCTACGACGCTTCGGGCCTGCTGCGTTCGGTGGCCAACCCGGCCGAGGGCACCGAGCCGGTCTCCTCGTACGCCTACGACTCCATCGGACGTGTCTCCGACGTCACCTCGCCGTCCAACGGCGACTGGGACCTGAGTTTCCCGGGCAGTTCGGCCGCCCCGGACGTCGAGCCGGTCGGCCCCGCACGCCCGAGCTCGGAGGCGCCCCTCGAGGGTGCGGCCGGCATCACCGACGAGGCCGCCACCGCCCCGCCGGCGACGGACTTCTCCGACGGAGAGATCACCGACCCGCAGGCCTACCCCCGTCACTGCGACCGCGCGATGGACTGGATGTGGTACCTCAAGAGCGGCTGCGCCGCATGGGCCGCGCACTACGGCTGGCACAAGCCGTACTGGAGGTACACGCCGACCGGGTTCCGCGTCGCGGGCATCATCTACGACGGCTGCAGCACTCCCGGCCCCAACATCAGCAGGCCCTACGGCTTCGACTTCCGGACCGCGTGCGACACGCACGACTACGGCTACGGCCTGATCGGCAACACGTACAAGGGCTACAGGTACTACCTCGACCGCAGCAAGAAGGGCGCCGTCGACAACGTCTTCTACACCACGATGAAGACGTACAGCTGCAAGGCCTACTTCATCACCAAGAGGCCGAAGTGCTACTCCCTCGCGTACAGCTACTTCCGGGCCGTGGGCCTGGCGGGCAACCCGAGGAACGGCGCCAACGCGACCTGACCGAGACCGCGGCGTCTTCTGACGGCGCGTAGCGCAACATCACGCACGAGCATGCCGGCCGGGCATGACGGAGCCGGGTGGCGCAGACCTCTCGCCACCCGGCTCCCCTCCCCGGCGGACCCGTGCAGCACTTCCCGGCACCACACCGCTGTCCTCCACACGTCGCTCCGGGCTGAGTCACGCCTGCCTCCCACGGCCGGGCCAGGACGAGCCCCCTGTTCACCGAGGCGCTATGAAGAGAACGAGCTGGATGACGGTCGTCACCGCGATGACGGCCCTCTCCCTCGCCGCTGCGATACCGGCCCAGGCGTCCGCGCCACTGAGCCCCCCGACAGCCGCTGAAGCCACTTCCGACCCCATCGACCCGCCGCTCTACGACAAGACCGCGAACGGCAAGAAGGTCCGCGTCAACGTCCTCACCAAGCAGCGCGCGGACCTGCCCGCCGCGGCCGGCACGGGCAGGACGGTGCAGACCTTCCAGACCCTGCCGCTGGTCACGGTCAAGGTGGACCAGGCCGGCCTGGAGCAACTGGCCGCCCAGAGCAACGTGGTCAGCGTCACCGAGGACATTCCGGCGCGGCCGTCACTGGACCAGAGCATCCCCCTCATCGGCGGAACCGCGCCCGCCGCAGCGGGCAAGACCGGTGCGGGCACCGCGATCGCCGTGCTGGACACGGGAGTCGCCACCAGTCACCCGTTCCTGAAGGGACGGGTCGTCGCCGAGGCGTGCTTCTCGCCGGCCGACGCCGACTCCTCCGCCACCAGTCTGTGCCCCAACGGCGCCGAGGAGCAGGAGGGCACCGGCTCGGCCGACTCCGAGACCGGGCCGTGCGCGACCGTCGCCGAATGCGACCACGGAACCCACGTGGCCGGTATCGCCGCGGGCAACGGCAAGGACATCACCGGAGCCCCCGCTCGCGGCGTCGCTCCCGGGGCCGGCATCGTCGCCATCCAGATCTTCAGCAAGTTCAGCTCGGAGGACTTCTGCGGCGCCGGCGCCGCACCCTGTGTCGGGAGCTTCACCAGCGCCCAGCTCGCGGGGCTCGAGAAGGTGTGGGAACTCAAGCAGTCCGGGACACCGATCGTCGCGGCCAACCTCAGCCTCGGCAGCGGCCGGTACGCCGGTGCCTGCGAGAGCGACCCCCGCCAGGCGGTGATCGACCAGCTGCTCGACTCCGGTGTCGCCACCGTCGTCGCGGCCGGGAACAACGGATACACCGACGCGGTCAGCGCGCCCGCCTGCGTCTCCTCCGCCCTCACGGTCGGTGCCACGACCGACGACGACGAAGTGTCCGCCTTCACCAACCGCGGCCCGCTGCTCGACTTCTTCGCTCCCGGCACCAGCATCGTCTCCTCCGTCCCCGGCGGCGGATACGTCTCCAAGACCGGCACCTCCATGGCCGCCCCGCACGTGGCCGGCGCCCTCGCCCTCCTTCGCCAGGCGTTCCCCACCAAAAGCATCGCCGCCCTCGAAGAGCTGCTGAAGTCCACCGGAAAGCCCATCACCTACACCGGCGCCACCACCACCCGCATCGACATCGGCAAGGCACTCGCCTACAAGTCGGACAAGCCCGGCGACTTCAGCGGTGACGGCAAGTCCGACGCCGCCTACCTGTACGACTACGGAGCCAACTCCGACGGCACCAGTCACTCCGGCCTGTGGCTGCAGACCTCGAACGGCAGCGGCTTCAACAACCCGGTGAAGGAGTGGGACTCGGGAACCGGGTCCTGGAACTGGAGCCTCAGCAAGACCGTCTCCGGTGACTTCAACGGTGACGGCAAGTGGGACGTCGGCGTCCTGTACAAGTACGCCGACACCTCCGACGGGCGCGGTCACTCGGCGCTGTGGACCTTCACCTCGACGGGCAGCGGCTTCAACGCCCCCGTCAAGCTGTGGGACTCGGGCACCGGTGACTGGCACTGGGACAACAGCGACCTGGTGTCCGGTGACTTCAACGGTGACGGCAAGTGGGACGTCGGCGTCCTGTACAAGTACGCCAACACCTCCGACGGGCGCGGCCATTCGGCGCTGTGGACCTTCACCTCGACGGGCACCGACTTCAGGAGCCCTGTCAAGCTGTGGGACTCCGACACCGGTTCTTGGACCGCGGACTTCAGCAAGCTCGTGTCCGGTGACTTCAACGGTGACGGCAAGTGGGACGTCGGCGTCCTGTACAAGTACGCCAACACCTCCGACGGGCGCGGCCATTCGGCCCTGTGGACCTTCACCTCCACCGGCGCAGGTTTCAACAAGCCGCTCAAGCTGTGGGACTCGGGCACCGGCGACTGGCACTGGGAGAACAACGACCTGGTGTCCGGTGACTTCAACGGTGACGGCAAGTGGGACGTCGGCGCTCTGTACAAGTACGCCAACACCTCCGACGGACGGGGTCACTCGGCCCTGTGGACCTTCACCTCCACGGGCGCCGACTTCAGAAGCCCCGTCAAGCTGTGGGACTCGGGCACCGGTTCCTGGACCGCGGACTTCAGCAAGCTCGTGGCGGGTGACTTCAACGGCGACGGCAAGTCGGACGTCGGCGCTCTGTACAAGTACGCCAACACCTCCGACGGGCGCGGCCATTCGGCCCTGTGGACCTTCACCTCCACCGGCGCCGGCTTCAACAACCCCGTCAAGGTCTGGGACTCGGGCACCGGCTCCTGGACCTGGGACCGGACCAGAACCACCTGATCCCTGACCCGATCACCTGACAGAGCACACCGGAACACGGAGCCCCGGGTGGCGGAACACACTGCCGCCCGGGGCTCCGTCCCGTAGTCGGTGGTGACGCCGAGCAGCGCGCCTATCGGCCCCTCCGAGACCGCCCCGCCCCCCCGCGACTCCCAACAGCAGCTCATCTTGCGCCCGTTGCGGTGAGGGGAACGCCCCTGGGCCTGGAGAGTCCCGCACGTAGCCGATCCGCCCATGAGGGCAATCCCGTCAATGGTGACCGGTGTCGATGACGCAGAAGCGGTTGCCGTCGGGATCGGCGAGGACGACGAAGTCGGCGTCGTCCGGATAGAGATCCCAGTCGACGCGCCGCGCGCCCAGAGACACCAGGCGCTCGACCTCCGCAGCCTGGTCGGCGGCGTCCCCGGCGTACAGATCCAGGTGAATCCGCGGATGCTCCTGCACCGGCGTCTCGCTGAGGCCGAGTGACAGCCGCACTCCGGTTCCGACCGCCGGCACCAGCACCACCCAGTCGTCCTCCGGCGCGTCGCGGGGGACGTAGCCCAGGGCCTCCGTCCAGAACGCGGCCGCGCGCGGCACATCCGAGACACCGAGGACGACGGAACCTACTTTCAGCATGCCCTGATTCTGACGGACGGACCGAGCTGACGGACCGAGCGGACAGACCCGAGACATCGCCCTGACAACGCCGCGGGGACCTGTGTCACCGTGCGTCGCGCAGGTGCAGAAGATACGCCGCGGTCAGGGCGACGGCACGGTCCGCGTCCTTCGACAGTTCCACGAGGGCGTCGTACGTTCTTGTCCCCGGGATGCCGGCCAGCGCCTGGGTCAGCCGTCCGCGCGCGGGCGCTCCCGTGGTGGGGCGGGCGAGACGGTCGAGGAGCCGGTTCGCGAGATCGTCCGTCGTCGCGGTGTCGCTCGCCAGCACGCTCAGCGCGTCCGCCGCGTCGGTGTCGTTGCGTCCCTCCACGATCATGTCGACGAGCGTCGGGACCGCATCGGTCACGCCCCGTGCCCCGAGCGCCAGAGCCGCATGGCCGCGGACCACGGTGTCGGGGTGCGCGAGGGCGGCTCGCAGATACGCGGTGGCCTCGTCGCCGGGCATCTCGGCGAGCGACTGGACGGCGCGTTCCCGTACCGCGGCCGACGGCGAGGTCAGGCCTTCCGCGAGCAGCTCCGGTCCGCGGTCGCCGGAGCGCGCCAGTGCCCACCGAAGGGCCCCGGCGACGTTCGGCTCCGTCTCGCTCAGTACTGCCTCGACCAGGGCCTCCACCGGCACCGGAACCTCGCCGGCCGAGGACAGGGCGGCGCGCTGCCGTGCGTCGGCGCTCTTCGAGGCCAACGCCTGGAGGAGCGCGACCACTTGGAGGACGTCTTCCCAGTCGGCGGGTTCCGCGGCGTGGATCCTGCGCAGCCGCGTGAGCAACTCGGTCTCGGCCGCGATGCGTTCGCGCGTCTGGCGGACAAGGCCCTCGACGAGCGACGAGGGTGCGAAACCGGGATCGTCGAGAGCGCGCCCGATCTCACGCAGCGACAGACCCAGCGACCGCAGGCTCTCGATATGGAAGATCCGCCTGATGTCGTCCCCGGAGTACTTCCGGTAGCCGGAGCCGGTACGCCCCGAAGGACGCACCAGACCGAGCGCCTCGTAATGCCGCAGCATGCGGGCACTGACACCGGACCGTCGCGCCACCTCACCGATCAACACGCTCTATCGTCCCTCCTGACCAGGCCCGTCGAGAACAGCGACGCGCTTCGCCTCCTCGATCGCCCCCTCGAATCCGGCGTCGGGATCGCGCAGCAGTCGCTGGGTGGCGAGCGCGTGCGTACGTACGCGCGGGGCGGGCGCCGTCGTCGCGGCGAGCAGGACCGGCACGATCACCTCTCCCAGCGCGGTCAGGGCCTGGCTGAGACTGAGCTGCGTCTCCCGCTCGCCGCGCCCGAGCTGAGTCGCCAACTCCGCGGCCAGGGAAGCCTCCTCGCCCGCGGGCACGAGTACGACCGCGGCACGCCAGGCACTCCGCGCGACCTCGTCGTCGGCGTCGGACAGCAGGCTCGGTGTGATCGCCGGCCACGCCCGCCGGTCCCCGATCTTGGACAGCGTGTGCAGCGCCTGGCTTCGTGCCTGTGCGTGGTCCGAGCGGACTTCGCGGAGCAGCGCGGGCAGTGTCATGGACACCGGGTGACGGGTGAGCGCCCAGGTCAGCATGTCGCGGACGAAGAACTCCGCCTCGACCGCGGATCGCCGGACGAGGCCGGAGACGAAGCGCGGTTCGGGCGTCGTGCCGGCCGCCAGAGCGGCCCGCAGCCGCACGGATGAGCTGTCGTCCTCCAGCGCCCGGAGCACGCGTACCGCATCGGCGTCCCGTTTCGTGATCGTCATCGAGATCACCTCCTTGGCACGCAGTGAAGGCCTTGCCACCGTGTCAAGGTCAAACGGGACCGGCGCGCGGGGGCCGCGTACCGCCTGCGTGAGCGGACCGGCCCGGACCGCGCGGTCTCCGGCTCGTCTCCAGGCCGAACCGAGATCCGACCGGCCTCTGGGGTCCACGAACCGGACGGGCACCGCGGCCGGCGGCGACGACGCCGGGGTGGGTGAGATCCGTGGTGGGTGAGATCCGTGGTGTCAGGCGGCTGCGGGCCACCGGTGCGGCTCCCGGCCCAACAGGCGCAGCGTCTCGTCGAGGGGTCCCGACCCGCCGGGCACGTCCAGTGCCGGCGCGAAGGCGGCTCCAGGGCCGCGGAGGGCCGGATCGGCCGGTACCCGTCGGGCTGTGGCGAGTGCCGCGCCGAGGACGGCGTCGGAGAGTTCTAGGCCCACTCCCAGGGCTGCGGCGACGTCCCAGGCGTGAACCACGTAGTCGACGAAGTGGAAGCGGACGGCCTGCCGTCCGGGAAAGCTCCCGCCCAGCTCCGGGAGTGCGAACTCCCTTTCTGTCACGCCGGGTTCGGCGAAGGCCGCGAGTACGGCCGTCGCGGCCACCCGGTGGACGAGGGCCGGATCGCCCATGTCCGGCTGCTCCTGCCAATGCGTTGCCTCCAGGCCCGCTCCGCGTGCCGCCGCCGCGAATCCGAGGTGCTGCGCGGTCATGTGCGCCACGAGCCGTCGAAGGTTCCAGCCCGCGCAGGGAGTGTCCCGGTCCCAGTCCGCGTTCTCCGCCAGTTCCACCACCCGCAGGGCCTCGTCCACGGCGATCCTGTCGAGCTCCACGATGTCCGCTCCGGTGACAGTCATGATCCGACCGTAAAAATGTGCGACCGATCGTTCAATTTGTTTTCCAGCCGAAGGAGTTCCCCGGGCGGAGAGGGGCGACCCGTGGGATCAGCTCCCGCGGGTCGCGGGTGCCCCTTCCGCCGAGGCGTTCCGCAACCGGTCCGCGATGCCCGACCGGGCACGGTGATAGGCGGTCTCCTCGGCGTGCAGTACGGAGACGGCGTTGGCGGCTTCCATCAACGCCACGATTTCAAAGGCGAGTTGGGGGACATCGGTGTCCGGTCGCAGCTCGCCGCCCGTACGGGCCTCGTCGATCGTGCGCTCCACCAGCGCCGTCCAGGCCCGGTGGGCCGACACCACCGCGTCATGGACGGGCCCCGACCGGGCGTCGAACTCGGCGATGACCCCGTAGAAGAAGCAGCCGCCCGGGAAGACGCGCCCGCGCGAGTACTCGAGCCACAACTCGCACAGCCGCTCCACCCGTCCGACGCCCGCAGGGACTTGTTCCGAGGGCCGGATCACCCGCTCGCCGAAGATCCGCCCGGCTTCGCGCACGGTCGCGAGTTGAAGTTCCTGCTTGGACCCGAAGAGCGCGAACACCCCGCTCTTGCTGAGGCCCAGTTCGGTCGCGAGCCGTCCCGCGGACAGTGCCTCGAGCCCCTCGACCGAGGCGATGGCGACCGTTCGGTGAAGCACCGACTGCCGTGTGCGGTTGCCCCGTTCGAGCCGTCCGTCGAGCCGACCGTCGAGCCGGGTCATCTACGCCCTCCCTGTCCTGGCGCCGAGTACCCGGCGGCCACGGTGCAGGCGCCGGGCATGATCCGTGCGACCGGGGTCCGCGCGAACCGGGACCTGTCGCGCAGTGTGCCGGGTCCGTGGGGCGCGGGGCTACCACCGGAGAACGCCGAATCGTGGCTCACGGCAGACCACTCTAGAAGGTTCTGGCGGAGGGCTCCGACACCATGAACACACCAGGATCACCTGTGTGATCATGACCGTATGGCAGCCGGCCGCATCATCTTCCTCAACGGTACGTCCAGTTCGGGAAAGTCGAGTGTCGCCCGCGAGTTGCTCGACGTTCTCGACGACGGTGTCTTCTTCCACCTGGCGGTGGACGGCTTCAGCGCGATGCGCACCGAACGAGCCCTCGGAGCGGAGGAACTCGAAAGCGCGTTGCGGCGGACCAGGATGGGCTTTCACCGCTCGATCGCGGCGATGGCCGAGGTCGGCAACGACATCGTCGTGGACCATGTGCTCAGCGAGCCGTGGCGGTTGATCGACTGCCTGTCGGTTCTTCGCGCCGAGGACGTGCTGTTCGTAGGCGTCCACTGTCCGTTGGAGGAACTCCTGCGCCGGGAACAGGCGCGCGGGGACCGCCCGTCGGGCCTGGCCGCGCACCAGTACGACCTCGTCCACCGGCATGGCGACTACGACCTGGAGTGCGACACCAGCACGTCGAGCCCGCGCGAATGCGCTGAAAGGATCAAAGAGTTCCTTCCGCTTCGTCCCAGCCCCACCGCCTTCGCCCGCCTGCGTGATCGCTACTTGTCGTCGTCCCGCCGCTCGGCCTCGCCGTGGCCCTGTACCTGAGGCGCCGAAAGTCTTCCAGGAAGCCCTCCAGGAAGTCCATCACGCAGTGATCATTCGGGGACGGGCGACTTGCCGTCCCTGCATAGAGTTCGGGCATGCCCGTTTCGCTGCACCTGCAAGAGATCACTCCTGACAACCTCGAGACCGCCATCGGTCTGAAGGTCCGCCCCGACCAGGAACACGCGGTGGCACCCGTGGTGAAGTCGCTCGCCGAGGCGTACGTTCACCCCGGCATCGCCTGGCCCCGGCTCATCCGCGACGGCGACGAGGCCGTCGGGTTCCTCATGGCCTTCTTCGGCATCGACTGGACCGGCGACGGTACCGACCTCCGCTCCGGACTCTGGCGCCTCAACATCGCGGCCGGAAAGCAGGGCAGGGGCTACGGGCGCTTCGCCGTGCAGTCCGTGGCCGCCGAGATCCGGCGCCGGGGAGGCACTCGCCTGACCACCACCTGGCATCCCGGTGAGGACGGCCCCGGACAGTTCTATCTGACGCTCGGATTCCGGCCCACGGGGGAGACCAGCGGCGACCAGACGGTGGGCGCCCTGGAACTGGACCCGGAATAGCCGGCGGGTGTCCCGCGTTCCGGCGATCATGACGACGAATGCGCCGCGGCCCGAGGTAGTGCGATACACCGCCTTTTCCGACACCCCGGACGGCGGAAATCCCGCCGGCGTCGTTCTGGACGCCACCGCCCTCGACGACAGCGCCATGCTGGCCGTCGCCGCCGAACTCGGATACTCGGAGTCCGTGTTCCTGACCTCGCCCCCGGAGGGACTCGAAGGCCAGGAGGGACGCACCTACAGCGTCCGCTACTTCAGCCCGAAGGCGGAGGTACCGTTCTGCGGGCATGCCACCGTCGCGGCGGCCGTGGCGCTGGCCGAGCGAATCGGGCCCGGGGAGCTGGTGTTCTCGACGCGCGCCGGCGTCGTGCCGGTGGAGGTGGTCCAGGAGGGCGGGACGATCCGGGCCACGCTCACCAGCGTGGAGCCGCACATCGAGGAGATCGCCGACGCCGACCTCACGGAGGCGCTCGCCGCGCTGGACTGGCCGGCCGCCGACCTCGACCCGGCGTTCCCGCCCCGCATCGCGTTCGCCGGCGCCCGCCACCTCGTACTCGCGGCGGCGACGCGCGCTCGCCTCGCCGATCTCGCGTACGACTTCGCGCGCCTCGAAGCCCTCATGCACCGCCTGGACCTGACGACCGTCCAGCTGGTCTGGCGAGAGACGGCCACCGTCTTCCACGTCCGCGATCCCTTCCCCGTCGGCGGTGTCGTCGAGGACCCCGCGACCGGCGCCGCGGCCGCCGCCTTCGGGGCGTACGTCCGTGAGTTCGGCCTCGTCCCCGAGGACGCCGAGCTCACCCTGCACCAGGGCGAGGACCTGGGCCGCCCCGGCCGGCTCACCGTGACGCTGCGCGCGGGCGACCCCCGCGTCCGCGTCGGCGGCGCGGGAACACGCATCAACTAGGAGCTGGGAGCTGGGAGTTGGGAGCCGTCCGGCCGATCACACACCTGCGACCGTGCCGTCCGTCAGCCGGACACGTCCGGCGGCGGGGTGCGGGAACCCCGGTGTCAGTGCCCGCCGTTACCGTTCGGTCGTACGCGATCTTCAGGGAGGGCGGCTCGATGGGCGCCAGCGGGTGGGACTACGTCACCAGGTACGACGGGGACGTCGAGGCGGCTCTGGAGGCCTTGCGGGCCAGGGTGTTCCAGGAGGAGTACGGCGACGGATCGAGCTACCCGAGCATCGAGGACCTGTACGAGGACGAGGAGTTCATGGGGACGGAGGGCACCCATACGATCCTCGACATCGACACGGTCGTCGCCACGGATGCCCCGCCGGTCCCGTCCCGTCCCTCCGACTACGGCACCCTCCGCCCTCTGGCGGCGAGCCGGGTGGCTCACCACTTCGCCACCGACCGCCCCACGGTCGAGCAGTACGAGAGACTCGTCGCCGCCGCCGCTGAGACGACGAGCCACGAGGAACACGCGCGGAGTCTGCTGGGCGAGCGCCGGATGGGGTGGACCGGCTATTACGTCGTCCTCTACTCCGGTGAAAGGCCCACTCATCTGGGCATCTTCGGCTCCTCGGGCGACTAGGAGCTGTCCGGGCGATCATGTGACTGCCCCGTGTCTGAGTCGTTGTTGTGGGCATGGGGCGGGGTGATCTGACGGATGCGGAGTGGGAACGGCTGCGGCTGTTCTTGCCGGTGAACAATGGGCGTTGTGGCCGGTGGCGGGATCACCGGCAGGTGATCGACGGGATTCTGCACCGGGTGCGGACCGGGGTGCACTGGCGGGATCTTCCCGAGCGTTTCGGGCCGTGGAAGACCGTCTGTGAACGCCGCCGGCTGTGGTCGGCTGACGGCACGTGGGAGCGGCTGCTGGAACAGGTTCAGGCCGCTGCCGATGTCGCGGGCGAGATCGACTGGGACATCTCGGTGGACTCCACCATCGTGCGGGCCCATCAGCACGCGGCCGGTGCCCGCACCGGGCCTCCGCCGGCACCTGCGTCAAAGGGGGCCGAGACGGCAGAACATCAGGGCGAAACGCCGTGGCAGAGCCGGCTTGCCCGGCTGGTGGAGGTGGTGCAGGAGGTGAGGGACTGGGGCGCTCGCGGGGCGGGTTCACCAGCAAACTCCACCTGAGCGCCGACGGCCGGTGTCGTCCACTGTCCCTGATCGTCACGCCGGGTCAGCGGGCGGACTGCACCCGGTTCCAGACGGTGCTGGCAAAGATCCGTGTTCCGCGGGTCGGTTCGGGCCGGCCCCGCACGAAGCCCGACAGTATCGCGGCCGACAAGGGATACGGCAACGGCCCGTGCCGCGAACACCTGCGGCGCCGAGGCACGCACGGCGTCGGTTGGGCCTGTACGGCGTCGAGAGGCCACGGCAGGAGTCTCCGTCCCGCCCCGGCACGCTGGGCCGCAGGTCACGGCCACGATGGAGCGGCTGGAGCAGGACGCTCACATGCACGCCGCGGGTGGTTAGCGTCGCGAGGTCTGCCGGTGCACGGCGGCGAACAGGCGCCGGACGGCGGCCGCGGAGGTGAGCTCGCTGCCTTCGTCGAGCGCGGCCAGGGCGTCGGCTGTGGCCATACGGACGGGCCCGGGGAGCCCGTCTGCGGCGGCGAGCCGGTAGGCGACGGCGCGGCGCCCGGCGCGCTCGTCCTCGGTGACTCCGCCGGGGCTCACGGGGAACACGGCGGCCTCGTAGTTGGAGACGGCGGCGAGCACTCCGTGGGCCAGGCCGTCGGCGTAGCCGAGCGCGGTGGCGCACTCCACGGCCGTGAACACCTGGGCGGCACGGTTGCGGGCCATGTACCCGCCGAGCAGCGCTCCGCCTCCGGTCGTCGCGGCGACCGCGAGACCGTAGTGCCATCCGCCCGCCGCCACGCCCACCGCTGCGCCTGCCGCGCCCGTGGCGACGGAGATCAGCGTGGTGTTCCGTATGTGGGCGCGGGTGGCGTCGTGCGTCATGCGGGCAGTGTGACAGCTTCCCCAGGCCCGGCAGCCGGCGCAGGGGCCGACTGTGCTTCGCGGGCGATGGCGTCGAGGAGCGCGGCGGCCTCCGGGACGGGCACGCACTCGATCAGTACCTTGCCGGTCTCCTTGCCCAGCTCCAGCACCCATTCGGCGCCGGTGCTCTCGTCGGCGTAGGGGAACCGGCCGGGCTCCTGGTCGATCAGCGGGCCCTCTGCTTCGTCGAACCAGGCCTCGCCGAACACCTCGTCGACCGCGGTACACAGCACGGGCAGCAGGATGTCGCCGATCTCGACGGTGGCGCGGGCGTCGGTGTCGACACAGACACGGCCCTCGCCGAGATCACCGGGCTTGTCGATCGCAAGCGTCATGGGGCAGCAGTAGGGCGGGGTGGGGGACAGGCCGAGGCCGGGCAGAGCCGCGCACAGGGCGGTATAGGCGGCGTCCTGGAGGTCCCCCCAAAGGGACTGCCATTCGTCATCGATCACGTGGGGCTTCACGGGCACTCTCCTCCGGTGGGGCGCGGGCCGGGGGAGAGGAATGCCGGATGCCGGTTCTTGCGTCTCGGGGTGAGGTCGCCTCGGCGGCCGAGGATCACCGCAACCGGGGATCACCGCAACCGGGGACCGTCCGCAGGGTGATCGGCATGGGCAACCACAGAAGAGCTTCGTCTTGTTGGTTCTTCTTGTTGAGTTCTTATTGTTTACATGCGCTGCAGCGTATGAGGCCAAGTGCGCCACAGCGCATGAGGTCAGATACGCCACAGCGCATGAGGATTTCACCTGATGCGCTGTGGCGTACGAGGAAAAACCCTGATGAGCCACAGCGTACGAGGATTAGAAACCGCAGGTCACAGCGCTTGTGTGACATGGTTCAGTGCGGTGCGCAGCCAGGTGCGGATACGACCCGCTGGCCGCCGCCGCGCTCCCGCTGCCTGCCTCCCGCCGGCCGGTCCGGCCGCCGCTGGAGACACTGACCTGGCAGGCACCGCCCGCTGCGCTGGAGGAGGACGCCTGATGACGTCGGCCGAGCTCGTCCCCGTCACCGGCCGTGCCCCGGCCGTCCGGCGCCGCCCGCGCGGAAGCGGACGTGCGCACCCGCGGCGGCGAGCGGATCTCCGCGTCCGCCGCCCGCAAGCTCACCACCGCGGTGCCGCAGAACAGCCGGGACGTCCGGGCCACCCGCTGGCGCTCCTACAGCCTGTGGTGCGCCACGTGCGCCTGAGCCATCCCGACGAACCACCAAGCTGAAAGCTACGAGTTGAAGATCTGCACGCCCTAAGGGCTCGCTGGGGCTGGTTGGATCGGTGCGTCCTCTACGGTCACCAGATCCACATTCCTCCTGGGACGCCGTCGGGGCCGAGGTAGTGGGCTGCTTCGGGGCCCACGCGCGTGGCGTCGTCGAGGGGGATGACGAATCGATCCTCGCCGAAATGGAGTGCGAGGAGCCGGTCGGGGTCGAGTTCGTAGCCGTCGACGGTCTTGCCGATGTAGCGGTGCAGCAGGTCCATTGATCCGGGCTGGGGGAAGCGCCATTCACGGCCGTCCTGCACGCCGAAGGGGTCGCTGATGGCGCGCAGGACCTCTCCGTTGGGGTCGAAGTGCAGTTCGACGTAGTCGGCTACGAAGCACACGGACCTGACGTCCAGGCCCACCAGCTGCTGGATCGGGTCATCGGGATCGTTCGGGGTGTTCACCTCTCCATGATCCCAAGCGGCTCTGCCCGTCCCGATCGCGGACTGTCTGCTGGTCGCCTGACATCCGAACGATCAGTCGGCAGTCGGCCTCACTGCGATCTCTTGGGTCGTCCCTGGGCCCGCGGGGATAGCCCGCAGCAGGCTGCTGCCAAGGCCCGCGCCGAAGCCGCCGCCGCGCAGCCGGCCGCCGACGTCCCGACCTCGCTGATGGCCCCGGTCGTGCTGCCCGCCCCGCGTGCGGTGCCCGCCGCACCCACGCCGGAGCCGGAGGGCGAGGACGTCCGCCAGGAGTTGGTTGGTCCTCGAGGACCTGACCCCCGAGCAGGTCCTGGACTGGTGCACTCGCGCCGTCCGTGACCACCAGGTCGTGTTCGCCCACATCGACCGGTACGGCGAGACGTCGGTACAGCGGCTGTTCACCAGGGCCTTCGTCGTGGACGTGCAGCGTCTGTCCCGCCTGGGCTCCTGAACCTCGGCTACACACCTGGGAGCGGTCGTGAGCGGTGTCGGGCGTCGGCCTGGCTCGGGTGGCGCTGCGGGCCGCGCTGGAGGCGGTATGCAGAAACGTCGGCAGCACCCGTACGTCAGCCGAAGCTGCGGACGATGTCGGTGGTCCGGCGTGACGGGCGCGAGCCTATGGGGCTGGGTGCGGCGATCGGCGGGCTGGTGACCGAGCGGGCCTGGGACGTTTTGACCGCCGGCGGAACCGTGTTGGACCGGTGGCCCGACATCGCGGCCGGCCTCTCGCCGGAGCTGCCCGACCACGTCCAGGCCGTCACCTTCCATTCTGAGACCGGGCAACTGGACCTGCTCCCCGCCTTGCCCGCGTACGCCACCCAGTTGAGGCTGATCGCCCCGCGCATCGTCGCCGCGTCGAACGAGCCGGCCGGCACTGACGTCGTGCGCACGGTGCGGGTCCTGCCCGTCGGCGCCTCGCCCGCGCCCCGCGTCATGGAGCCAGCCCCTACGGCCGCCCCCGAAGCGCCGGTGAAGACACGGGAGATGGCCTCACCCAGCTTCCACCAGGCGCTCGCCGCACACTGCCAGGCAGCCCCACCCTCCCTGGCGGACCCGGACATCGCTCAGGCAGTCGAGCGGCAGACCCGCGCGATGCGCGAGCTGAGCGCCCGTGTGTTCCCCGAGCCTGACGAGGCGTCGGCCTCGATCGAGGCGGCCCGCGCTCAGCGTCGCCGCGACGCCGGAAAGACCCGGATCGCGGCCCTGCGCCAGGCACGTAAGGACCGTGCTGCCCGGCAGTCCGGTACGGCCGCCGCGGCTGCCCGGAAGCCGGTTCAACTGCGGACCACGGCGTGAGCCGGGTGCCAGAGGGAGCAGCGGGGCAGGCCGGGACCGGGATGGCCGGTTCCGGCTTCGCCGCTGCTGAGAGGTGGGTAACTTCCCGCGATATGAGCGCACACCGAGCTTCCCCGGATGAGCCGTGGCCGGGCTGGTCGACCAGCCGGGCGGCTCAAGCCGCGTATGGCAAGCACCTGGTCCGCATCGGCGAACTCATCCCGGTGCTGTTGTACTCCAATGCCATGGAGCGCCAGCGGCTGGCGGCCGCGCACGCCGCCCGTCACCAGGACCTCGGAGTCGACGAGGTTCTATGGTCTGGAGTGTGTCCGATGGCGGTTGGCTTCCGGCAGGATTGCACAGCGGGCAAGGGCGAAGTCGGGTTACCCGCGACCTTCCAGGGAAAGACCTCGAGTGCATCTCAGTGAGTCGGAGGGGGCTGCTCATGAGCGATACATCACGGGCGCGGCACGACGAGACAGAGCCGGGGCCGCCGCCCGAGCGCGGCTCCGATCGCTTCAGCGATGGTCCCCCTGATCCCCTCGCCTCGCTGCTGGCCAAGGTCAACAAGGGGGAACACATTTCGACTCCCGGAGACAATGCGGGCGCCGAAGACCGTGACCCTCATGACGAGGAATGGCGGGAACATGATCGCCACGGCCCCTATGCGCAGGGGCGTCGCCGGAAGAACTGACGCCCAGGGCGGAGTCCCCATCTGCGGCAGCGCGAGCGGGGACTTGGCGTGAGGGCTACACACGGGCAGGAGCAAGCTCACGCTGCGTTGGGCGAGTACGAGATTCCGCTGCCGTACTGAGCTGTCGAGCCCTCAGCTTGGGAAGCTGCCTTCCTTTGCGGCGAGTTCGGGCGCTGACCGGGATGAAAGCCCACAGTGCGGCCGCTTCGGGTCTGGCGGCGTCCACTGTGGTTCCCCGCTGTTCCCCGTCCTATCTGGTGCGGTTGTGGTGCGCACTCGTCCACCGCGTCCAGGGCTAGGACGACGCGTTCCACCACGGCAAAGATCTGTGCGTCACTGGCGTCGGCAAGTCCAGGAAGGTCACCCTCGAAGGTGTCGAGGACGGCATCGGTCGCGGCGAGCAGGTTCTTGGGGAACAGTCCTGCCATGCCCTGGCAGTTGGCGCCGATCCCGTTCGACGTCGAGGCGCCTTCCGGAGCTGACCGGTACGACCCGCGAGCTCACTCCAGAGGTCGGACCGGGCCGGTGGCTCAAATGACGGCTGCGGGTTGCCCACCGCATCTGACAATTCCGATGGCGCTGGCAGTCTTCAAACGACAAGACTGCACCGGTGACCACCCTGCCACCGAAGCTCGGTCCGCTTCCTCTGCCGGTACCGGACCCCCGTAGCCGCGACATCGTTCTCGACTATGAGGGCATGCATGCCCTGGTTGCCGACCTGGTTCTGCCCAGCGACGCGTCGATGCACGTCATGAGCGCGATGGAAACCTCCCGCGAGCTCCTCCGGCACTCCTACTACCGATACGAGTTCGCCACCGTTGCGGTCACGCATTCTCTGTTCGCCCTGGAGCACGTCCTTGCCGAGCGTCTGGCCGTCGACGAACCACTCCGGGAACTGATCAAGCGGGCCACCGACACCGGCCTCATTGCGGCGGACCTCGGGACCGAACTCGACCGCAGCCGACTGCTGCGCGACAAACTCACGCAGGGCGCCGTGACGAGTTCCGCCCTCACCCCGGTCGGGGCCATCACGATGGTGCGCGCCGTCTTCGACGCCGTCTCGCTGTGTCTTCGTCCAACGCCCGTGGCGGAAGCCCGGGCCGCCGGGACGAGCAGCGCGCAGCCCGTCTACCAGCTCGTCCGGCTATGGGAGGAACACTGCCGCGCGCCGTATCCCGCAGGCTTTCGCGGAGTGGACATCGAGGGGGTGGAGCTGATCCTGCTGGACGCCGACGTCGCCGGCCTCGTCCAGAGAGAACTGAACGGCGGACTCGACGGCGACGGCATTGCCCTCCTCTGGGCGTGCATCGCCGACCTCGACAAGATCGTGTCCTTGGTCAATGAGGAGTACTGTGCCTCCTTCTTCGAGAGACTTCGAGCGGTGGCCGGACTCATCGCGGCGCGCCACCTCCCCACCGCGACCTGACCGCTGGAGTGCATGGATCAAGGCCCGGATATCCCGATTCACGCCAGCCGACCTGGTCCATGTCCGTGTCCTGAGACTGGTGGGCGCGGACGGTAACCGCCGACATCCGCCTTGTAAGGGCGGACGTGGTCGTGGGCGAGCCTGCCCAGGTCAGTCCAGCTGTAGCGCCAGTCCAAGCGAACGGCGCATCTCGACTGTGGCGGACCGTCGTTGACCGTGATTGACCGCACGATGTGGCACGGCTGTGGCACGGGGACTGCTTCGTCCCGAAGCAACTTGTACGCGCGTGCCACCTTGGGCTGGTTCGGTTCTCACCTGCTCCGATGGTCCACAGACGTTCGCGGACGTCCGTGGGTGTTCGTCGGCGTTGTCACGCAGTTAGGCACTCACCGGGTATCGCCAGAAGGTGTCTCTGCGGCTGGCGGCAGCTCGCTGCAGTCTTCCATCGCTTGGCCGAAGCTCTTACAGAACTCGGTGAAGCCCCACTGGGCGCCGGGGGCTGGGGTGAACGAGGCGAAGGATCCAATCGGCTCACCACTCACGGCTATGTCCAACGTGCCGTGTTCGCCGATGCGTGCATTCGGGCACTCTCGAAGATCTTGCGCGAACATAGGCCTCGTCTGTCGGCCCTGTCCTAGCCAAGCACCCCAGTAGATAGTTCGGTCCGTGAGGAAGAGGACTCCATCCTGCGGACCGTCCCACAGGTTTCGTGTGGGCGCACTGGCAATCTTCTGCTCTCCAGGCTCAAGCATGGGCTCAATGCTCTGCCAATACTCCGCCTGAGCTTTGTCGTAACGCCGTTGTGCCCACCGTCGCAACATCGCCTGCAGCCCCTCTCCCTCAGTCGCGCTCAGTATCGGGCGCTGTCCAGCACTCAGCACTGTGTTCGGGTGATACCGCGGACGGGGTTGTGAATGACTGCTAAGTTGCCGCGTCCGCCCGCAGTACGGGCACTTAGAAGGCGCCTGGATCGTACGCCTGCGGCTGGGCCCTGACCTGGGCAATCACCCGCGCCAACGACGGCTTACCAGACTTCGACAGGCATTCGACACAGCGCGGATTACTCGTAGATAGTCGCGGCCCGCAGAGCTCGTGCGAAGAACGTCCAGTCACCGCTGGCCGGCAACTCGTGGCTGGCGTTGCTGTACCAGCCGTCCGCGTCGTCGATCCATGCGGCCAAGGCCTCCAGGAAGCTCGGGAGGTCCGTGTTCTCCCATGAGCTGCCATCCTCGACGTGGCTGCGCTGCAGGGAACGAACGAAGGCTGCCAGGTCCTCTCTGCTGCCGACGTGCTCAGGAGAAGTAGTCACGCCCGGGACCCTACTTGGCACGCCAGCTCCGGGGCCTGGTGAGCACCGCCTTGTAAGTTCGATCCGCGCCCGCTCCGGCTGGGGGGGGCGACTGCTGCGACGGCCGGACAGAGTCGCTGGTGTACGCCCCCGTCCGGCGTCGTTGATGTCAGCCGTGGATGTCAGGACCTTCTGATCCGTAGCTCTATGGAGGTCGCTCATGGTGGTCATGCATGACGCTGTGTGGTCTTCAACGACCACTACTGGACGCGGACGGTTGCTGTGGGTGCTGTACCTCGCTGCCGTCTCGATTCCTGAACCCGGCAGCTGCCAGCCGTCCAGACCGCTACGCGCCGGGAGCCCGGTACTGGACTTGCCCGGCTTTGCGCAGGGCATCCAGGGTTTCGTCGACGGTCAGGAGAACGGTCGTCTCGAACGAGCTGAGTGCGCCGCCTCCGCTGATCGCCAGGGCGACCGCGGCCATGGAGACGTTGTCGGGGGCTTCCCACAGGTTGTAGCCGTCGCGGGTGCCGAACGCGTACCAGAAGCCGTGGAGCTTGCCACCGACGGACTCGATGTACGACTGAGCGGCCTTTGCGCGGTCCTCGGGGTGGCCGATGAGTCTCGCCCAGGTCTCCGGCGTGTAGCTGAACCTCGATAGATAGAGCGGCATCATGTCTCCCTTTCGTCCAGCAAGGGATGCCCCCGCAGGGTGGGACACGCCTCCGAGGCTGCCCGCCTATCCCCCGAACGGCCGGGATGATGACCGGCATGGCCACTGCCAGTGAGCGACCCAACCGCCGCGGAACCACAGCATCGAGGCCCTCAGCTTGGGAAACTGCGGGCATTTGAAGCCAGTTCGGGCGCTGACCTGGGTGAATGCCTGAGGCGAGGGCTCACCTGCCTCGGCTGCATTCACCGTGGCTCCCTGCTGTTTCCCGCTCCATCTGGTGCGCCAGTGGTGCGGCTTACTTCAGCATGGAGCTCGGGTACTGGTTCGATGACGTCGGCCCAGACACGGTCGGTCCACGGGTTGCCCTCCACGCCCAGGCGTGCCGCGACGACGTCGTCGAGGAAGTGCGCCCGAGCAATCTCGACTGCCTCGTCGGGCCACCACAGCGAGTCGCACTCAGTGCACAAAAAGAAGAAGGCCCCATCGGCTTTAAAGCGGTAGCGATGGACCCGGTATGGCTCACAGCGTGGACAGACACGCTCGACTGACATGACCAGAAGGTACCTCGGCATGAAGCGCACGCTTTCCAACTGTGTTGGTGCGTCCCGTGGCCGCGTGCGGGGCCGTTCACCTGTGTTTATGTGCGGCTGGTTGTCTGAGCGGCCACTGCCGCTGGTTTCGTCTGAACGGCCGTGAACGGCGCTGAACGAGACGGAAACTGAGACGGACGGCGGGGCTGGGTTCGCTAGCATCTTCGCTGTTGGAGGGGGTGTCATGGCGCTGACCCGCAAGGGATCACGACGGATCGTTGTCGACGGCACGGTCTACCGCTGGCGGCTGCGAGGCAGGCCAACGTACGACCAGGGCCTGGCTTGGTCGCCGTGCACATTCGCGGTTGAGCATGCTGAAACGCCCGGCACGACGCTCGTGGTCACCACTGACCAGCCGCATTCGAGCAATTGGATCGGTCGTGAGGCTGAGCCTGTGCTGCCGTCCGATGTGGCTGCGGCCATTCGACTTGCTTTGCGTGAGGGCTGGACCCCGACGGTTCCGGGTTCCGCGTTCCACCTTGACCAGTCAGCCGGCTTCACGCCCTGGTACTGAGCTATGCAGAGAGTGAGCACCCCTTTAGGAGTTCGATCTACGCCCGCACCCGGGGCCGTCGACGGCTGGTCCGGTGGTCGCCCGGGGGTGCTGTTGTGTGCCGCTGTCCGACCTTGTTGATGTCAGCCGTGGATGTCAGACAGGGCGGGGAACGATGCTCACCGCCCGGTAGTCGTACCCGTCCTGCTTGAAACCGGGTGCTTCCCAGATGAGATCGACCTGTTGCCCCGGTGACAGCGTGCGAAAGCCGGGCGCCTGAATGTCGGCGTAGTGGCCGAAGCACCCTCCGGGAGTCTCGGGCGAGTCGAGCACACCCCACCCCTCCTCGTCCCTCCACTCACGCACAGTCGCAGTCACGACTGCGGCGACCTTACGGGTCCCCCTGCGGCGACTCACCTTCTTCTCCCTCCATCTATCCCACAAAATCACAAAATGGCTGAGTGGATGTCAACAGCCCCGGACTATGATCGGTCCGGGACCTTTTCTCTTGTGTCCCCGGCAGGATTCGAACCTGCGACCCCCGCTTTAGGAGCGAGGTGAGGCGATCACAGGTGCGACCTGGGAATCTCTGCCTTGGGCGGCGTCGAGCGGTATGCGCCCTGGCGAACCCCGATTCCCCGTGAGTCCCCGTCCGTTCTGGCACGGGAGTGGCACGCCCTGGGGCCACCCCTCACCGCTCGATGATCAGTAGTCGAACCTCGGTGTCCTGACATGTCCGAGAGCGATAAGCCCCGCTCCGATGACCGCGACAGTCACGGACGAGAAGACGCAAGCCATGAGCAACAGCACACCGGCCCCCCAGACCCTCGGCTGCGCGACGTAGCGTTGTAGCCGTCGGCCGGGAACTCGTCCTAGTACCAGCGCGCGCATGCCGACCACCGTGCCCGCGAGCTGAAGCCACACCGCTACGCCCCAGAGAATAAATGCCGCTCCCACGCTCCACCTCCTCGCGCAGCCGCCCTCTGACGGCCGGCAGCAGTGTGACACAGGGACGGGACGCTGGCTGCGTGAGGTCGGCGCCCGTGACTCCCCGCTGTTTCGCGACCGAACGGGCACGAGAGGGGCACGTCGACTGGCGCCCTCTAGACGTAGGCGGCCAGCAGCGAAATACGCGACTGCTTCACGCTCCGGCAGGACGCAGTGTTTGGACTGCCCGGTCTCGAAGTCTGCATGCCTGGACTCTCTCGTAATCATGATCCGGGCTGAATCATCGCCGGTCACAGCAGGGATGGACAACGGTCTAAGACCGACGTGAGCCCTCTCGATGCGAACTATGGGCGGGGCGGTCACTGGGGTCTGTCGGGCACGTCAGACGGTCACGCAGGATCGATGGTGGTCGGGGCTGATCACGAAGGTTGCGGTACTTCGCTGCTGTACAAGCCGATCGCGTGGCCCGACGATTCAAATCGCGTCCCCTACCCTCTACGCCATGAGCGACTCGGAGGCCTTTCGCGCAGCGGTCAGGACGTGTATCACAGCCATGCTGGATAGCGATACTTCGCCGTACGAGTCGGCGTTGGAGGCCTTGGGCCTTGCTAGTGGGTTGCCGGTGGACGGTGGGGATGAAGCGCTCTACTGGCTTGCAAACATCTGGGGTGAGCTGACCGATTGGATCGAGCTTCGGCCCGCAGAAGCGGATCAGGCCGAGCTGCACATGATCGCTGCCGCCCGCGAGTGGCTGACCGTCGAGGGTGACCGAGAAGCCGAAGCCCAGTATTTCGATCGTTGGCTCAACCTCCTTGGGTGTGAGCGTCCGGCTCCGTCCCAGACCTAGTCCACGGTCTTGAAAACCGTCGTGGCGCGAGTCACCGTGGGTTCAAATCCCACACCCACCGCAGTGGTGGAGAGCCTCTGACCAGCAGGATCGGTCGGGGGCTCTCTTCGGTCCTGTCGCCGCGAGCGACCGTGGTTCCCCGAGGTTCCCCGCCTGACCGGGCACGGAAGGGGCACGGTTCTTCCGTGCATGAGCATGGTCAGGCAGAGGGATCGCATACTGGCGTCATGCTCTCGCCACAGCGGTTCCGAGATGCCCAGCACACGAAGTACCACTTCATTGATCATGTGCTCGTGAGCTGTCCGAAGTGCGCTGGGATTGCACACGTTGCCCCGGTGGCGTCGGCGGCTGAGGACGAGGTTCCTTCCGTGTTCGCGCGCCGCCGCCTCGTCTGTAGGGCATGCGGTCTGTCGCGAGATGCTGCTGGGGGAGGCTTCCGCCTTTTCCGGGGGCGAGGCGAAGCGGCAGATCCCTACTTCGGTCTGCCGTTGTGGTTGCAGACAGAGACGCGACACGGCTGGCTGTGGGCCTACAACCCGGAACACTTGGAGCTGATCCGGAAGTTCGTACAGGCGCCGTTGCGTGAACGAGCACCATGGGACGCGCAGGTAAAAAAGATGACCCTCGTCGCGCGGCTACCAACCTGGATCAAGAGCGCGAAGAACAGAGATGAGGTTCTGCGCGCCATCGACCGGATCCGGTCGTCCCTCGCCTGACCAGCTCAACCACACACCTACCCCAGCTCCCATCCCGTCTGCCGTCGACCCACACACCGTGGAGCGGGCGTGGTTCAGGGCGTCAAGGTGGAGCGCCCTGCCGGACGAACGACCTTGACGCCCTGGGCCGCGACTGCTCGGCTCTGCCTGGGTCGACGGCGGACGGGATGGGAGCACCCCGCGCACGCCACACTCGGCCGGCACTCGCGAACGGCGCCCCCTCCATCTCGGAGCCTGAGCGCCCCCGCCGGAGGCATGCTTGGACCGTTGCCGCGTTCCTGCGGTGCTCGACTCATGGCCAACGGCCCTGTCCACATGTGGGCGCGCGTCGGCGCCGCGCGGGCGGAGCGGGCCGAAGGCAGGAGCGGCGCCCGGCGCGGAGCCGGGAGCGGGCCCGGCGGAGCGAAGCGGAGCCGGGGCTTGATGGAGTAGAGAAAGTTCTATTCCTTGGGCTGGCTGCGCTCAGCGCGGTACTCGTCCAGCAGGCTGAAGAACAGCTCGACCGCTGGTGTGTCGGAGGCCTCGGCCTCGCGCTCGATCTCAGCTGCCCATCCCAGGGAGCTGTGCCGACCCAGCCGCTTCCACAGCCACTCGGCGAATGGCCCCTGGCAGCCAGGGTTCCAGAACGGGCCGTTGCCGTCCAAGGCGTCCAAGACGTCCAGGAGTCGGATCGCGAAGACCTCGGCCATGCGCTCGCTGACCTCTTCGGGCGTGAGCCAGTCAACCGCGGTCGATTCGCTGGACGTGCGCTCGGTGCCCCCGGAGAGCTTGCAGCGGAAGACCAGGGCACCGCCCTCTCGGCCGCCTGCCGCAAGGAGCTGATCGCCAGGAACGTCGTCACCCTGGTCGACGCGCCTCGGGTCGACTCCCGCAGCCTCGATCCCTGGAGCCTGGAGGAAACGCTCGGCTTCCTCGCCGCGGCCCGGCGCGATCCGCTCTACCCGGCCTTCGTGCTCTCCATCGCGCTCGGTCTCCGTCGCGGGGAGGTCATCGGGCTCCGCCGGCAGGACGTCGACCTCGACAAGCGCGAGCTCAGGATCCGGAAGCAGCGGCAGCGGGTCGCCGGGAACGCGGGCCTACGGGTCATCCGGCTCCACGACGCCCGGCACGGCTGCGCGACCCTGCTCACCGCGGCCGGCGTGGCGCCCCGCGTTGTGATGGAGATCCTCGGACACTGCCAGATCGCCGTGACGATGAACATCTACGCGCACGTCGTCCAGGACACCCAGCGCGAGGCGGTCAGTCACATGGACCGGCTGCTCACGCGGCGGCTGCAGCACGAGTAGCCACGGCACTGATGTCAGATCTGGATGTCAAAGACCCCCAGCCATGATCGGCTGGGGGTCTTTGTCCTGGTGGGCGCGGACGGTTTCGAACCGCCGACATCCGCCTTGTAAGTTCGATCGACACCCCGACCTGGTGCCGCTGCCGGCAGGTCCGGCGGTCGTGCGGGGGCGCTGACGTATGCCGCCGTCCGGTCTCGTTGATGTCAGCCGTGGATGTCAGACGGCTCTGGCATCCTGCGCCAGTGACCATGACATGGGCCGCCTTCTGGGCGCTGATAGCCACCCTGAACGGCGAAGCCGCGGAGGAGAGCTGTCGGCGCTTGGCCGAGGAGCTGAGCCGCCGTTCCGTCCCTGACATCATCGGTTTCGCCGAACGCCATGCCGAGGCTCTCTACCGCTTGGACCAAGAGAAGTTCGGGATGCTTCCGGTTGCCGGCATGACGGACCGGAACGGCGAGCCCTTCCCACAGTCTGCCGACGTGTTCCTGTACGCCCGTTGCGCTGTCGTCGCCGCGGGACGAGCCGTATGGGAAGGCGTCTTCTTCGACGTCGACAAGTTCGCCCCGTACACCTCCACCGAGTTTGACGGGGAGCGGCTGCTGTACGTGCCGGATCAAGCGTACGAACTCGCCACCGGGAAGGAGTGGGACCGCCCGACCCGGTACTGCTGCGAGAGCTACTCCAACAAGGACGGATGGCCGGACCTGGGGCGCTGAGGTGGACTACCGCTTGCCGGGGATCTCGCAGTGGGCGGCAGGCACGATGATGTCGGCTGTCTCGACGGGGTGTCCATCACCCGGCAGGCCCGCAGGCACCGTCCGTCGAACGAGCCGCTCACCAACACGAAGTGGGCCCGGGCGGTCGTCAGCGGCGGCCGCGCTGGTTCGACGACGTCGTCCTGGTCCTCGTTCTGCTCGCCCACGACTCCATCGTCTTCCTGGCCGGCGGACCGGGCCAGGGTGTATGTGCCCCCTGACAGGCGACCTTGACCGTTTGCCAGGAGAGTTCGACCGGTCAGCCTGTGTCCGCTCTGCCAGTAATCCAGTGACGAGCTGTCAGTGCCCACTGATAGAGAAGGGCCATGGATACCGACGCTCTTCCGCCGTCTGTAGATCACTCTTCCGAGGCCTTGTTCAGGCGTGGGTGCCTGGCCCGGGAGTCAGGGCAGTGGGAGCACGCCCAGGAACTGTTCGAGGAGGCGGTTCGTGGTTCGGGCCCGCAGATGCTCTGGCGCGTGACAGAAGCCTGCCTGTACAGCGACGAGGCGGCGTTGTGGATGCGGCGGGCCGTGGTCACGGAGAGCGAGCCGGGCGGTATCACGGTCGGCCGCGAGGCATTCGGGATCCTTGGGGGCAACGGCGATGCACTGGTGCAGAACTGGGAGATCGTCGTCGAGTCGGACGAACCGGCCCGCGCGGTCGCCGCACTCACCGCTGCGAAACCTCGGCTGATGTGCGTGTTCGAGGACGGCCGCGAACTCTCTCCGGAGGAGGCCGAGAACCTCTGGGACGAGGTCTTCCCTCCCTACAGTCCCAACTACGCCGCCGTCGACGCCACGGTGCCCCGCATCTGGATGGACTGCAAGGACGGGATCTACCCGCACATGGCCCGCACCGCACTGCGCATCGTGACGGACGAACTCCGCAAAGCCGGGGTGCGGCAGGCACACCTGTTCAGCCGTTCCCACCGCTAGCGAACCACCGGCCCATTCATCACAGAAGATCCGACCGGGCGACGGGACGCCGTATGCTCTGGCCCTGTACGTTGCCGGGCTCGACGACCTGGAGCGCGTCGGCAAGGCGGTCGATCAGGCCCACCTTGCCGCAGCGAGCGCCATTCCGTTCCCCTGGTACGTGCGGCTGCGACTGCCCGGACGCGTCTGCCTGGTCCTCGCCCGGCGGCGCAAGCCGGACCCGGAGGCGGCACGGCTTCGGGCCGCCGCTCAGGAACTCTGCCCCACCGGCTGGTCACATCCCGGGCACGAACTGCCCGGGATGTGACGGGCCCGCCGATGTGCTCACGCCACGCCCGACAGAACGCGATCACCCTCAACACACCAGGAACCGAGGCCCACTTCGGCTCCTTGCTCGCCCACTGAACCTTACGGACCAAGGGTCCGCCCGCCCATGGGCAGCATGGCGGCGGGCGGACGTCTCACGCGATCCGATCTCGGTCAGCGACCGGCTTGCAGGGCGCTCCAGGTTGCGGGGCCGACCGTGCCGTCGACGCTCAGTGCGCGACTGCTCTGGTAGTCCCGCACCGCCTGGTCGGTCCCTGATCCGAAGTCGCCGTCCGCGGAGACGGTCCGTCCCAGGGCGGCCGTGAGAGCCCTCTGAAGACGCTGGACGTCGGAGCCCGTGCTGCCCTGGCGGAGCACCGGCACACTGCCGGCGGAGAGGAGTGCGGTCCAGGTGTGCGCGCCGACGACCCCGTCGGCGCTGAGCCCGCGGGCCTGCTGGAAAGCGGTGACGGCCGCGGTGGTCTTCGAACCGAAGCTGGCGTCCACCGTGCCCGCGTCGAATCCTTGCCGGTTGAGGAGCGACTGTGCGGCCGACACCTGAGCTCCGGAGGAGCCGGAACGAAGGGTGTCGTAGGACGGGAAGGTCAGCTGGACGTCACCTCCGCCTCCCGTGCTGCCGCCGACCAGTTGCATGTAGTACGTCCAGTTCCAGTTCGGTCCTGGATCGGTGTGATCGTTGCCCGGCACCTCCGAGTGTCCGACGACGTGGGCGCGGTCCTTGGGGATGCTGTAGCGGTTGCACAGGTAGGCCGTCAGTGCCGCGGAGGAGCGGTACATCGAGTCGGTGAACCAGCTCGGGTTGTCGATGTATCCCTCGTGTTCGATGCCGATGCCGGATCCGTTGCCCGAACGGGCGTGCCAGGCCGTGTCCTTGTCACGAACCATCTGGGTGATCTGACCGTCGGAGGAACGCACCACGTAGTGGGCGCTGACCTCCGACGCGGGATTCTGGAACCAGCTGATCGTCCCGGCGTAGGAGCCTTGGGTGACATGGATGACGACTTTGCTGATCGTGGCCGTGCGGCCCACGACGTAGTTGGCGGAGTTGGCCGCGACCCATAGGGCCGGCGGGTAGTCCGGGCTCTGCGCGGCAGGCGCCACCGCGGCCTCGTAGCGGCCGCGTTCGGGGGCGACAGGGCGGGCGGTGACGGTCAGCTCCTCGCCGTCCGGAGTGCGGGCGGTCACGCCGTCGGCCAGGAAGGTGTAGACGGTGTCGGCGTAGAGGCGCGCGGCGGAGGGGGCGGTCGCGCCGCCGTACCGGGCGATCAGCGGATACCAGGCATCGGCGTCGTGCCGCTCGGCTCGGCCGAGGCCGGCGTCGTCGGCGTAGGCGCGCAGGACGGCCGCTCCGCCGCGGATGTTCGCCGCGGTGTCCTGGCGCAGTTCGCGGGGTGTCTCACCGGTGAGCCGGGAGGCCAGTTCCAGGGTGTGCTGATCGGGGTTGCTCACCAGGTGCATCACGCCGTAGCCACCGGCCTGGCTGGGCAGGCCTGCGTGGTCGTCGAGGTGGGTCTCTCCGTATCCGAGGGCGATCAGGACATCGCGCGGCACGTCGAACTCGGCCGCCGCCCGGGTGAAGGCGCGGCTGACGGGGCCCGGCGCCGTGAGTCCCTCGGCGCGGGGCGCGGCGCCGGCGGGCTGCACGGTGGCGACCAGCACGGTCAGGGGGCCGAGGACGGACAGGGCTGCGCGCCGCAGGGGTACGCGTGACGGTCTGCGGTTCATGGGTGTGCCTCCAGGTGGGGAGTGTGGCTTCGGGCGCGCGAGGGCAGAGCCCGGGTGGATCGGGTGACGGACCGCTTCGGACGCCAAGTCGCCGGGGCCGGGGACCTCGCCGGAGTCCTGGCCCGGCCCGACCAGGCCGAGCCCGTCTCGACACGGGTCAGAGTGGGGCGAACCGGGCTGTTGGGCTTCCGGGCTTCCGGGCTTCAGACGGTGCCGCTCTCCCACCACCAGGCCCGACCGAGGTCCGCGCGGCTGTCGACATGCTGGTGATCGACGGTGTACCGCTCCAGCCCGGAGAACCCGCAGGTCTCCGCCTTCTGGTAGACGGTCTTGGTGGCCACGCCGGGAACGTCGAGGTCGGCCGCGGTGCCGTACAGGTGCATGCTGTCGCTGGCCCCGCCGATCTCGGCGTTGTGCTCGATGCTGCGGAAGCCCGAGTTGACGGTGATGGGCGTGTTGCCGAGCTTCTTGCGCAGCGCCTCCAGCTTGTACATGCAGCGCCGGGCGTTTTCCCGGACGGCGGCAGCGCTCACTTTGCCGCCGTCGAAGGTGCCGCTCGTCCGGTCGGTGAACTCGCTCCAGTTGAAGTGGGCCGTGGAGCCGTCCGACTGCTCCAGGGCGTTGAGCTGCGCCTGGGTGGCGGGTCCGACGCTGCCGTCGGCGGCCAGTCCGTAAGCCGCCTGGAACCTGCGGACCGCGGCGGCCGTGCCCGGGCCGAAGTCGCCGTCGATGCTCACCCGGGACTGGCTGGCCGAGTCAGCGGCCCAGCCGGCGATCCGGATCTGCAGTTCCGTCACATCCGCTCCGCCGGCTCCCTGGTTCAGGGTGCGTGACCAGTTGTAGGCGTGTGCGGTGCCCGACAGAAGCAGGGGGCCTGCGAGGGCACCCACGGTCGCGGCGAAGGTTCCGCGCAGGATCGAGCGGCGGTTCAAGGGACGCAGAGGGGAGGTCATCGTGATTCCTTGGGGGGTGAAGTGCGCGGGGGCGGCGCTGGGGGTGTCAGTACGCGAGCTGCAACGGCACGACCTGGGCGTCGTGTCGTAGGCGTGCACCCGCAGCTTGAAGTGGGTGCCGTCCTTGACGTCGGTGGCGACGGCGGCCACCTGGGGAAAACCGCATGGGGTGTCGCGAGGCCAGTGCGACGGGGCGAGTTCATGATCCGGTCTACGCCTCCACCTGTCATGCTCATTCGAACGTGCTGAAATATCGCAGGTGGAAAGGGTGTTGGCCGTGCTTCACAAGGAGTGGGTGCACGAGAGCCTGCACACCGAGCGGATCCGGCTGGCCCGTCACCTGCTCGACGGGGGCACCGAGGGCCTGCTCGAAGGCCTCGGACCGACCGTCCGGTGGAAACACCCACGCCTTGAGATCAGCACCTGTCCGACGGAACACGACATCCACTTGAAGGGCCGCGGGCTGCTGCTGATTCCGTCGTACTTCTGCTGGAAGGGACCGATCTCTCTCGCGGATCCGGGGTTACCGCCGGTCCTCATCTACTCCCTGCACCACGAGGTACCCACCGCGCCGTCCAGGACGGCGTCCGAGAGCGCCGGTTCGCCGCCGTTGCAGGTGCTGCTGGGCCGGGCCCGCGCCGCCGTCCTGCAGGCCACGGCCGCCGGGGTGACCACCACCGAAATCAGCCCATCACCACCCGCGAGCGTGACCGCGCTGGAAGTACCCCGTGTTCGGGACGTATCCGAGGTGCGCACTGCTCGATGTGTTCCGGAGCGCCGCGTCGGACCGTACGGGCACGAGTGGCCGCGCCATACGCCGCCTCCCCGGGCAGGCGGGGTCGACGGGTTCGTCTGAGCGGTTGTGCATGGGGGACGGGCTGCGCGAGCGACGGGACGCGTTTGCCGAAGCAGCAACAGGAATCGCGGCGGCCGCCACGCCTACCGCATGATCATTGCCTGAGCCGTAGGCACGCTGCCTCTGGGCCGGCCGGGTGGCGCACTCGGCGCACGCGGATCGATCGACAGCCCTGGAGGATTCATGTCACAGCCCGCCCAGGTCACGGATGTCACACATCGTCTGGTCCCCTCTCCCGCCGGCAGGATCCACCTGGTGGAGCAGGGCGATGGGCCCTTGGTGCTGCTGGTGCACGGGTTCCCGGAGTCCTGGTATTCCTGGCGCCACCAGTTGCCGGTGCTGGCGTCAGCCGGATACCGCGCGGTCGCCATGGACGTCCGCGGCTATGGGCGTTCCTCCAAGCCCGAGGGCGCGGCCGCGTACCGGATGCTCGACCTGATCGAGGACAACGTGGCGGTGGTGCGAGCGCTCGGCGAGGAGACCGCGGTGATCATCGGGCACGACTGGGGCTCGACCATCGCCGCGAACTCCGCCCTCGTCAGGCCGGACGTCTTCCGCGCGGTCGGACTGCTCAGCGTTCCGTACGCGCCCCCCGGTGGCCCGCGGCCCAGCGAGGTCTTCGCGCGGATGGGCTGCGACGAGGAGTTCTACGTCTCCTACTTCCAGGAGCCCGGCCGGGCCGAGGCCGAGATCGAACCCGACGTCCGCGGCTGGCTCGCGGGCTTCTACGCCGCGCTTTCGGCCGAGACCATGCCCGCACCCGGATTCCCGGACCCGCACTTCGTCAGCCGCGGCGGGAGACTGCGTGACCGGTTCCCCGCCGGACGGCTGCCCGCATGGCTCGGCGAGGACGACCTCGACGTCTACGCGGGGGAGTTCGAACGCTCCGGCCTGGCCGGAGCGCTCAACCGCTACCGGAACATGGACCGGGACTGGGAGGACCTCGCCGGCTTCAACGGCAAGCCCATCACCCAGCCGTCCCTGTTCCTCGGCGGGGCGCTGGACGCCTCCACCACCTGGATGGCCGAGGCGATCCAGGCATACCCCACCACCCTGCCCGGTCTGGTCTCCTCGTACGTTCTCGACGGCTGCGGCCACTGGATTCAGCAGGAGCGCCGCGAAGAGGTCAACGAGATCCTGACCGGCTGGCTCGCCTCCCTGCCGGCCTGAACACGGACACCTGCCCACAGAGGCCGACCGAGGTGGACCGTCCCGAGTACTGCACACTCGTGGAGTCGGCCGGCACTATGAAGGTCCATGAGCGATCAAGAAGCTGCGCGGGCGGCGGGCTCCGCCACGACGGGCGTCGTCCTCACGGCCGCCTGCAGCGTCCACGGCCCGGCTCGCTGCCGGAAGGAATCGCCGCATGACCGACCCGCGCTTCGACGAAGAACCCCCGGAGCACCTCCGCTACCGGTGCCACCTGCAAGACCTGGAAGGCGTATCAGAGGCGGACGAGCCCGCCCTGGTGGCCACGGTGCTGCGCGACCCGGACAGGTCGATGGCCCAGGCTGCGATCAACCGTCACCTCGAGCGCCGGGCCGCCCAGCTGCTGACCGACCCGAGGTTCGTCACCTGGGCCCGGACCATGACCACGGTCGTCGGCGACCGCCCCTTCCTCGCCCGCCGACTCCACGAGTGGACCCTCCTCAGGGCAATCGCCTTGGACGAGCCTTGGACCGCCGAGGAACTCACCACCGCATCCGACTGGTTCCAGCGGACGGCCTCGGCCGCACACCTCGTCATCTCGACCGAGGCCCTCGGCGTGCTCGCCGAACGGGGGCGAACCCGCCGTGTTCGCAACGCGGCGAGCAGCCGACTGCGGCAGGCGAATCAGCAGCCGACCTGACGCGGTCAGTCCACAGGTCTTGGCGATTCATCGCGCCCGGCTCGCTGGTTGTGGGTGCCGGCCGCAGGGCCGTTGACGGTTCGAGACCCTCTGGATGGTTCGGGGTAAGCCTGTCTTTCCGGGGTGGTCGGTGTCTGTTCGTCCCTTGTCCGGCGTGGGGGTGCCGGAGCTCACGGCTCGGATGACGCGGGCCAGCAATCCTCGCGGCGCCCTGGCCACGGCCAAGACCCCTCGGCGGTCGCCGGGACGCCCCACCAGTGATCATCTCGCTGCTGTACGTGCGGCCCGCCGGGCACGCGGTTGTCCGGCGGGCCGCCGTGCGAGTCGGTGAGGGTCAGCTTCCGGTGAGGGTGACCGCCAGGGACGTGATGTTCAGCGGGAACCGGAGGATCGGAGTCGGCTCGCCGGTGACGAGGTTGACGCTGTAGAGCGTCGGGGTGCTCGCGCCGTACGGGGTGAGCGAGGCGAACGCGGTGACCGACGTCGTCTTGCCGTTGGACAGGTAGCTGAAGATGTCCAGGCCCGCGTTGGGCTGCGCGTCGAAGCCGAGGGAGCCGACCGTGGTCAGGGTGCCGTTGTTGGCCGGCGCCTGGAGGACGAGGTTGTCCGTCGTGGTGTCGATGCCGTACAGGAGCGTCCCGGTGGCGGCGACCAGATCGTTGTTCGTGTAGCCGGACGCGGTGACGCCCCGCGCCGGCCCGGTGAGCGGCGGGGTGGTGAGGGTGGTGTCCTCGACGGTGGTGTGGTCATTGAGGTTGTGCCGCAGGTTCTGGCCGTTGTCGCTGACCACGCGGAGCCGGTCGGCCGCCGGGTTGAAGTCGAGGCCGAAGTTGGTTCCGTACAGCGCGACCTGGAGCTGGGAGACCTTGGTGACCACCACATCGGAGGTCTGCGGCGGGGTCTTGATCGTGTAGATGCCGCCCTTCTCCCCGAGGCCGTACATCAGGCCGTCCTGGACCCGGTGGTCGATGGCGAGCAGCCTGGTGTCGCCGCTGAGACCGGTGATGTCCCGGACCCAGTCGAGCACGTTCGGCCGGTCGGTGGTGAAGGTGGCCATCAGGGTGCCGTCGCCGGTGATCCCGAAAGCCCTCAGGCTGGGCGCGGCGGCGGTGGCCGAACCGGTGCCGGGCGCGCTCACCAGCAGTGCTGCGGAAACGGACAGGACCGCGGCCGCCGTTATGAGTCTTTTTCGGATTCCTGCTCTCATCGGTGTTTTCCTCCCGTTCGATCGAATGACATCGAGGGAAATTGCACACGCGACGTAAATGTCTGCGAATGCGAATTCCGGTGTGCTGGCGACTCCTGTTTAGCCGCCTTCGCCGCAGCTCTGCAAGCAGATCAAGGCGTAGAGGCGCCTTGATCCGAGAACTTTGCGCACCGTGACAAATATCTGGGTGAGGTAAAGGTTGTCGATTCACGCGAAGTGATAAATCACGTCTGGATTTCATCTGTCGGCCCGCTCACCTGCGCTGGCAGGCTCGCTCCCATGGGGAGCCTCTTCGCCGAACTGGCCCGGCAGGCGTCGACCAACGCCCGCCGGGAGGTCGATGCTTATCTGCGTGAGATTCCGGAGTTCCGTTCGTGGGAAAGCAAGCCCCGAGTCACGGCCGAGACGATGGAATACTCGGTGTGGCTGCGGCGCCGCACGATCGAACTGTCTCCGGACAACAGCGGTCTGACCGATGACGACCTCGGCTACATCGCGGCCATCGGCGAGGTGCGGGCCGATGCCGGAATGTCCCCGGATTCGCGGCAGCAGGTGCTGCAATTGCACACCGCACTCATGCTGCGCGACATCCAGGAGGCGGCCGAGAGACTGCGCGGCGGCGATGTCGAGGAACTCATGCAGGTGATGACCTGGTTCGCCCCGCAGGGCGATCGCGGTATCGTCGCCTACCGCCGGGGCTTCGTGACGGTGCTGCGCCGCCGTCTGCCGTACGTCGGACAGGTCGCCCTGCTGGCCAGGTCACTGCTGACCGGCGACCCCATGGCCGCGGACCTCGCCGCCGCCCTCGACCTGGAACTTCCCGAATTCTGCGCCGTCGCGGTGATCCGCGTGCCGGACAGCCCCTTGAACGACCGCGATCTGGACGTCGAGATCGAGACGCTCGTGAAGACGCACCGGGCGCCCGTCGTCTGGTACCCGAAGAGCGGCACGAGAGGTGGCGAGCTGATCGCCGTCGTTCCCTGTGCCGACGAGGCGGTACGGCTGCCCTCCGCGCCCGGCGCCGTGGCCGACCTCGTCGGGGACTTCGCCGAGGCGCTCGGCCGCCCCTGCGCCGCCGGCACCGCCGTCGCACCGCTCGACGAACTCCCCGCCGCCCTCGAACGGGCCCGCCGGATCAGCGAGTCGGCCCCGCTGGGGAAGTCCTCCCGCCGATTACGGCCACACACCATGGCGGACGTCTTCGTCGAACTCGCGGTCGCGGACGTGCCGTTCATCGACGCCTGGCTCCACACGGTGGCCCGGAGCCTCGAATCGGGCCCGGACCTCGTGACCACGCTCGACGCCTACTACCGCCACGACATGAACCGCGGCGCGGCGGCGGCGTCCCTCAACGTCCACCCGCGCACCCTGGACTACCGCCTGCGCCGGGCCGCCGAACTCACCGGCATCGACCCGGGCTCGGCGCACGGCATACGCACGCTCAGCGCCGTCGTGACACGGCGGCTGTCGGGCGCGTGGGCCTGACGCCACGCCGAGCGCCGGCCCGGGACGCCGCCGAACGGCGCAGGCGAACGGCCTTGCGGGGCGCGCGCCGGAAAAACTCGGGCTCCGCTGTCGATCCAGCCGTTTCCCGTTCGACATCCTGATGTAGGACGCATCCCCGTGCGAGGAGGCGACAGGACCTGATGAGGGAACACATGGATCAGCTGCTGCGCGTGCAGAACTTCACCGTCTCGAGCGACGGCGTGGCCGCCGGCGAGGACCAGAGCCTGGAGCGGCCCTTCGGCCACGACGTCGATCCGGGAAAGCTCTTCGCCTGGGCCGGCGCCACGGCGAGCTGGCCCAACCGCACCGAGCCCGGGGGAAGCCGGGGCCTCGACGACTACTTCACCCGGGACTTCAGCCACAACATCGGCGCCGAGATCATGGGCCGCAACAAGTTCGGACCCCAGCGCGGCCCGTGGCGCGACCACGACTGGCGCGGCTGGTGGGGTGACGAGCCGCCCTTCCACACACCGGTGTTCGTCCTGACCCACCACGAGCGTCCGTCGTTCACGCTCTCCGACACCACGTTCCATTTCGTCGACGGCGCCCCCGCCACCGTTCTCGCGCGGGCGCGGGAGGCCGCACAGGGCAAGGACGTCCGGCTCGGCGGCGGAGTGACCACCGTCCGGGAGTTCCTCGACGCCGGTCTCGTCGACACCCTGCACGTGGCCGTCTCCCCGGTGAAGCTCGGGTCCGGGCTGCGCCTCTGGGACTCGCCCGAACAACTGCTGGACCGGTTCCACATGGAGGCCGTGCCCAGCCCGAGCGGCGTGACGCACCACCTTTTCTGGCGCAGGTGACGAGAGGGACGACGGCAACGGAAGGCGGGAGCCGTGGTGGTCAGAGGTGGGCGAGGACGTTGACGACGTTGCCGTCGTGGTCCCGGTAGAAGAAGCGCCGTACGCCCCACTCCTCGTCCGCCGGTCCGTACAGGATCTCCAGACCGGCGGCGCGGGCCCCTGCCAGAGCCGCCTCCAGGTCCTCCACCTCCAGGGACGCCGCAGGGTTCACCGGCCCGGTGGGATCCTTGGTGATCAGGCTGACCTGCACGGAGTGGTCCGTGGGCGGGGCGAGGGTGACGATCCAGCCGTGATTCATGATCACCTCCATCCCGGTGACCTGGACGTGAGCTTCCACTGCGGAATCGAGATCGCTCACCGTGAGCAGCGGCATCGCGCGCGGTGCGGACATGTGCGCCAGCGTAACCGGCGCGCCGCAGGGCCCGGGAACCTTTCCGCCCTCGTCATCCGGCTCCGTGCCTGAGCCGGAGTGGATCCTCGGAACCCTGCATCGGCGGGACGCCGGTGCCCCCAGGGAGCCGGGTTGCCGTTCTTGTCGAAGACCTCGGAATCGTTGGCCGAATTCACCCACACCGTGATGCCCTGGCGGTGAACGACGACATTGAACGGGGACTCCTCGGGTGCTGTCTGCGTCACGACGGTGAACTCCTCACCCGGACGCATCCAGTGATCGGTTCCCCACGGCTCCACCCACAGGCAGAGCATGCTGTCCGTCTCGTTACCCACGCTCGTCCTTGCCACGCCGGCATCCCAACGAGCAGCATGATCGGCCGGACAGCTCCTAGTGCCGCGGCAGGGACGGACCCGGCTGCCTGAGGTGGCAGCCGGGTCCGTGGCCGCGCGGGGCCGTGTCCGGAACAGGGCGCAGCCGGTGACGCGGCCGCGCGTGACGCGGAGGCGGGGCGCCGGGGCGCGGGGGCCTCAGCGGGCGAGAGCGGCTTCGCTCGACGCCTGGGCGCGGGGGTCGGACGGCAGGGCGCGAAGGATCTCCTCGACGCTCTGCTTGGCATCACCGAAGAGCATGCTGCTGTTCTCGCGGAAGAACAGCGGGTTCTGCACGCCCGCGTAGCCGGACGCCATGGAGCGCTTGAAGACGACGACCTGCTCCGCCTCCCACACCCGCAGGACCGGCATGCCCGCGATCGGGCTGGTGGGGTCCTCCTCCGCGGCCGGGTTGACGGTGTCGTTGGCACCGATGACCAGGACGACGGAAGTGTCGGCGAGGTCGTCGTTGATCTCGTCCATCTCCAGGACGATGTCGTACGGCACCTTGGCCTCGGCCAGCAGCACGTTCATGTGCCCGGGCAGACGGCCGGCCACGGGGTGGACGCCGAAGCGGACCTCCACGCCGCGCTCACGCAGCTGACGCGTGAGCTCGGCGACCGGGTGCTGCGCCTGGGCCACGGCCATGCCGTAGCCGGGGGTGATGACGACAGACCGGGCCTGGGTCAGAAGCTCGGCCACCTCCCGGGCCTGGATCTCGCGGTGCTCGCCCTGTTCCTCGTCCCCGCCGGTGGGAGCCTCGATGCCGAAGCCGCCCGCGATGACCGAGATGAAGGACCGGTTCATCGCCTTGCACATGATGTACGACAGGTAGGCGCCCGAGGATCCGACCAGCGCGCCCGTGACGATCAGCAGGTTGTTGTCGAGCAGGAATCCCGCCGCCGCCGCGGCCCAGCCGGAGTAGCTGTTGAGCATCGAGACGACGACCGGCATGTCGCCGCCGCCGATCGAGGCCACGAGATGCCAGCCGAGGACGAGCGCGAGCACGGTCACGGCGATCATCAGGCCGAGGCTCGGGCTGATGGTGAACCAGACCGTCAGCGCCACGAACGCCACCAGCGCCGCGACGTTGAGCGCGTTCTTGCCCGGCAGGACCAGCGGACGGGACTTGGCGCGCCCCGACAGCTTGAGGAAGGCGACGATCGAGCCGGTGAAGGTGACCGCGCCGATGAAGATGCCGATGAACACCTCGGCGTGGTGGATCCCCAGCAGATCGGCCGTGACGTGCTTCTGCGCGGCGCCGTGCGCCTCGACCTCCAGGTAGCTGTTCCACCCGACCAGCACCGCGGCGAGGCCGACGAAGCTGTGCAGCACGGCGATGAGTTCGGGCATCTCGGTCATCTCGACCTGTCGCGCCCGCCAGATGCCGATCGCCGCGCCGAGCACCATCGCGACGACGATCAGCGTGACCGCGCCCGCGGTGATGCTCTGTGCCGCGAGCACGACGGTGGCGACCAGGGCGAGGGCCATGCCGGCGATGCCGTACACGACACCGGCACGGGAGGTGCGGTGCTGGGACAGTCCCGCCAGGCTGAGGATGAACAGCAGGGCGGCGACCAGGTCCGCAGCGTGGGACGCTGTAGTGGTAGTCATGGCGGCTCAGCCCTTCGAGAACATGGACAGCATGCGGCGGGTGACGGCGAAGCCGCCGAAGATGTTGACGCTCGTCAGCAGGATCGCCACGAACGAGAGCGTCGTGACGACCGCGCTCTCGTGCCCGATCTGGAGCAGCGCTCCGATCACCACGATCCCGGAGATCGCGTTGGTGACGGACATCAGCGGCGTGTGCAACGCGTGGTGCACCTTGCCGATCACGTAGTAGCCGATCACCACCGCCAGGGTGAAGACCGTGAAGTTCGCGGCGAGTTGGGCGGGGGCGAAGGCGACGAGGGCGAACATCGCCAGCATGCCGGCGCCGAACAGGGTGAACCGGGCCGCCGGGGTGAGCCGCGGCTCCTTCGGCTGTGCGGCGGCCGCCGCGGGGGCGGGCTGGGGGGCGGCCGGAGCCGAGACGGCCACGGGCGGCGGAGGCCAGGTGATCTCACCCTCGCGCACCACGGTCACCGCCCGCTGGACCACGTCGTCGAAGTCGATGACCAGCCGGCCGTCCTTGCCGGGCGTCAGCAGCTTGATCAGGTTCACCAGGTTGGTGCCGAACAACTGCGAGGCCTGGGTGGGCAGCCGGGACGCCAGATCGGTGTAGCCGATGATGGTCACGTCGTTGTCGGTGACCACGGTGCGGCCGGCGACGGTTCCCGCCACGTTGCCGCCCTGGGAGGCGGCCATGTCGACGATGACGCTGCCGGGCTTCATCGCCGCCACGTCCTCCGCCGTGAGCAGGCGCGGGGCGGGGCGGCCCGGGATCAGCGCGGTCGTGATGACGATGTCCACGTCCTTCGCCTGCCCGTGGTACAGCTCGGCCGCGGCGCGGTCGTAGTCGGCGGAGGTCGCCTTGGCGTAGCCGTCGGTGCTCGCCTCCTGCGCGACGTTCACCGCGAGGTACTCGCCGCCCAACGACTTGACCTGGTCGGCCACTTCCGGCCGTGGATCGGTCGCCCGGACGATCGCGCCGAGACTGGAGGCGGCGCCGATGGCGGCCAGACCGGCCACACCGGCGCCGGCCACCAGCACCTTCGCCGGCGGGACCTTGCCCGCGGCCGTCACCTGGCCGGTGAAGAAGCGCCCGAACACGTGCGCCGCCTCGATCACGGCCCGGTAGCCGGCGATGTTGGCCATGGAACTGAGCACGTCCATGGACTGCGCCCGCGAGATCCGCGGTACCGCGTCCAGGGCCAGCACGGTGATGGGACGGCTCGCGAGCTCCGCGAGCAGGTCCGCCCGCTGGGCCGGACTGATCAGGCCGATCAGGGTCGAGCCGTCGGGCACGCGCGCGATCTCGCCCGTCGAGGGGGAGTTGACCTTGAGCACGACGTCCGTCTGCCAGGCGTCGCCGATCCGTGCGCCCGCGTCACCGTAGGCGTCGTCCGTGAAGCCCGACGCCGTGCCGGCGTCCGACTCGACGACGACCTCGTATCCCAGTCCCACCAACTGGCGCACGGTGGCGGGCGTCGCCGCGACCCGGGTCTCCCCGGAAGTGGACTCGGCCACTACTCCGATGCGCTGGGGCGGGTGGTGGGCCGATTCTTCTGCGGGCATGGTGATGTCTCCCTCAGGGGGCGCATATGTGCTGGCACGAATGTGTGATCAGGGGGAGTCCACGCCCCTTGGACGCAGGAACTTACATGGTGGAGCAGGCTGTTCGGCACAGCGCGCAGCCGTGACTTGTTTCACGCGAGGTCTGTTGCCGACAACACGGGGAGGGCGCCGTGGTACGGCGTTCCCGACATGTTCCCCACCGTTTCGACGCGTCAGGGATGGGCATGGTCCGGCTCCTGATCCCGCTCCGGACGTCCCGGCGTGGGCGGGGAACCCGACAGGTGGGCCGACCGTGGCCGGGCTCCGCCGCACACGGTGTCGCTCAGGTGCCGGTCAGATGCCGGTCATGTGTCGGTCATGTCCGGACTCCTGAGCCCGCTCCGGCGTCGCGGGCGCGTGAGGGAGGACGGGTGGTGCGGGCAGGCTCAGTTCGAACAGCGCGCCTCCGGACGGTGCCTCGCCCGCGGTGAGGGTGCCCCCGTGGCGGCGCGCCACGTCGCGGGCGATGGCCAGGCCCAGCCCGGCGCCGCCTTCGTCGCGGGCGCGCGCGTCGTCCAGCCGTACGAACCGCTCGAAGATCCGCTCACGTTCGGAGGCCGGCACACCGCCGCCGTCGTCCGCGACGGTGAGAACGATCCGGTCGCCCCGTCTCCCCACCCGCACGACGACCCCGTCCCGCGCGTGCCGCTGGGCGTTGTCCAGGAGGTTGCCGATCACGCGGGCCAACTGACCGCGCGAGCCCGTGACGTGGAGTTCCCCGTCGGCGTGGAAGGACACCGGCGTGCGGTCGGACGGGCGGTGCCCCGCCTCCTCGCGGACCAGCTCACCGAGGTCGACCGGTCCCTGTCCCGGCCGCTCCCCGGCGTCGAGCCGGGCGAGCAGCAGCAGATCGGCCGCGAGGTGCTGCAACCGCTCGGTGTCCTTGACCGCGCCGGGCACGTCCAGCAACTGTGGGTACGCGGAGCCGACTTCGAGCTGGGTGCGCAGCGAGGCGATGGGGCTGCGCAGTTCGTGGGAGGCGTCGGCGACGAAGCGGCGCTGCCGGTCGACGGCGGCCTCCAGCGCGGTGAGCGTCTCGTTGGTGGTGCGGGCCAGCCGGGCCACCTCGTCGTGCGAGAGGGGTTCCGGTACGCGTCGGGACAGGTCCTCGGAGGCGGTGATCGCCGCCATCTCCCGCCGGATGCCCTCCACGGGCGCGAGGGCACGCCGTGTCACCAGCCAGGTCACGCCGCCGACGACGAGCAGGATCAGCGGCAGTCCCGCCAGCATCGCCACCGCGGCGCTGCGGACGGCGCTCTCGCGGGCCGACAACGAGGCGCCCGCGTGGACCAGCACCGTGCGGCCGCCGAGATCCGTGGCCTTGACGGTGGCGAACCGGTACGGGGCACGGCGCCCGTCGACCACCGCGTGCCCGGAGCTTTCCTGGACGGTGTCACCGATGGTGCCGATGGCCGGGTCGTTCGCCCGGGGCGTCGGGCCGTCGGTGACACCGTGGTCGTCCGAGCCGTGGCCGCCCGAGCCACTGTCGTCGGAGCCGTGGCCGCCCGATCCGCTGTCGTCCGCGCCGTCGTCGTCGCCGCGGTCCCTGTCCCGACCGCGGCCGCCGCCGTGGTCGTCGGCCGCTTCGGTGCCGAGTTGGGTGGCGGGGGCCGGGGCGGGTGTCACGGACGGGGACGGGGACGAGGACGGGGAGGGAGTGGCGGGGGAGGCGGCGGACCGCGGCACGTGAACGGCCGTGACGCCGGTGCCGCTGATGCTCTCCAGCCCGTCGCCGACGGCCAGCAGACGACCGTCCTCGTCCGTCACCTGAACCGGGATCCCCTCCCGCGCGCCCTCCGGCAGCGGCAGCCGGGCGTCACCCCCGCGCCAGGTGGCGACCCCGAGGGCGATCCTGCGGGCCGTGTCGTTGGCCTCGCCCTGTGCCTGCTCGGTGAGGTTCACGCGCAGGGACGTCAGCACCGCGATCCCGGCGGCCACCAGCGCGACCGCCACCACGGCCGTGGCCCACAGGACCGTCGTGGCCTTCACGGAACCGAACAGCCGCCGCTTCACGAGGCCGCCATCCGGTAGCCGGCGCCGCGTACGGTCTGGATCGCGTCGGTGCCGAGTTTGCGGCGCAGCGTGCTGACGTACACCTCGACGATGTTCGGGTCGCCGTCGTAGGCGAAGTCCCAGACGTGCTCCAGGATCTCGGGCTTGCCGACCACCTGCCCGGCCCGTGTCGCGAGTTGTTCCAGCACGGCGAACTCCTTCGCGGTGAGCGTCACTTCCGTCTCGTCCCGGCACACGCGGCGGGTGGCGGTGTCGACGACGAGCCCCCCGACCCGCAGGACGGGCGAGGCGCCGGCGGTGCCGCTACGGCGCAGCAGCGCCTTCACCCGCGCCACCAGCACGACGTACGAGAACGGTTTCGTGAGGTAGTCGTCGGCGCCGGTGTCCAGGCCCTCGGCCTCGTCGTACTCGCCGTCCTTGGCCGTGAGCATCAGGATCGGCATGTTGTGGCCCGCCGCGCGCAGGGCCGCGCAGACGCGATAGCCGTTGAGGCCCGGCAGCATGATGTCGAGCAGCACCAGGTCGTGAACGCCTTCCGAAGCCAGGTGCAGTCCCTCGGTCCCGTCATGGACGACGTCCACGGCGAAGCCCTCGGCCCGCAGGCCCTTGGCCAACGAGACGGCGAGCCGCTTCTCGTCCTCCACGATCAACAGGCGCATGTGCCCAGCCTCCCAAACAGAACCTGAAGGGATCTTCAGGTGGCTTCAGGTGCCCTTCAGCTTTCCCCAGGCACATTGGCGACATCCAACAGGCATGACACAGATACGACACAGGCCGGGCAGTCCTCCGGCCGGGGAGGTTCGACATGAAGCGCACCGCTTCCATCGCCACCGTCTTCGTGGCCGCCGTGCTCATCGGCGGCGGTGGGTACTCGGCGCTCGCGACGGGAGGCACCGACCGGCACGGGGGCGGTCCCGAGGACCGGCCGTCCGCCACGGCGTCGCCGGCGCCCGCGCCGTCCCCGTCGTCGGCCTTCCTGACGGCCGCCCAGGCGGCTGCCGCCGCGCGGAAGGCGTACCCGGGTACCGTCGTCGAGGTCGAACTCGACGGCGACCACCCGGGTCTCTGGGAGGTGCACATCGTCGGCGCCGACCACGTCCGCCGCGAAGTGCGCGTCGACAGCCGCACGGGCGCCGTCACCCTGGACCGTCGCGGCGGCGACGACGGCCCGGGTGACGACCGCGGCGTGCACACCGGAGCCGACGACCACGGCGTGCACACCGGCGGGGACGACCGCGTCGGCCGCGACACGGGGGACGACCGCGGCCGCGGAACCGGCGGACAGGACGACGCTCCTGGTGACGACCACGGTGTCCACGTCGGCGGCGACGACCACGTGAACGTGGGGGACGACCACGGCGGGGACGGTCACGCCGGTGACGACGGTGGCCGTGGCCGTGGCCGGCACCGTGGCGGCCACGGCGGCGACGACCACTGACGGAAGGCCGCGCAGCCCCGCACGGCGCTGACCCCTCCGGATCGTGGACCCCTCCAGATTGGGGAGTGGGCGGGTGCCCAAGACAAGGCTGCCGGGGATCGGAGGAGTTGGACAGGCTGGCATCCGCTCATCGCTGCCGACGGCCCGGCGCAGCCCGGGCCGGGTACGGCCAAGGAGGGGAAGTCGTCATGAGTAAGTTCGTGCGGGGCGGACGCAAGCGGAAGGTGACCGCCGCCGGTCTCGTCATCTCCGGCATGGTGATCAGTGCATCGGTCGCACCTGTCACCGCCCACGCGGCCGTTCCGGCTTTCCCGGACAACATCACCATCTTCCCGGACCGGGACTTCGTCTCGATCGACGGCTTCTCCGAGCACGCGGGGGAGCAGGTGACCATCGAGGTGCAGCGCCCGCATGTCGGCCTCGTCGGTTCGGCCACCGGCACGATGGCGTCGGCGGCCTCGATCTCGGCGGGCAACCCGGCCATCGAGGTGAACCACCCCGGCGGTCTGTGCTGGGGCGCGGGCGGCGGCCCTCAGGTGACACCCGACATCCGGGCCGGTGACGTGGTGTCGGTCAGGTTCGGGGGTGTGGTGGCCGCCGACGCCAAGACCCTCGATCTCGGTGTCACGGGCGGAGCCCTGACCACGCCGACCACCCTGGTGATCCAGGGGCGGCTCGGATCCGACGTCGACCCGACGTTCCTGGAGCAGCGGATCGTCGCGCCGGCCCTGCGGGACACCGAGGTGGCGCGGCGCGACGTGCGGGCCGTTCCGGGTGCCGTGGCGAACGCGCCGAAGGGCGGCTACTCCTCCGGCGTGAAGTTGGCCGACGGCAACTTCACCGCCACGTACGAGTTTCTGAACGAGGACACGGCGGCCGTCGCGGCCGAGGGCCTCTACGTCGCGATGAGCTGGCAGGACCAGGACCCCGACGGCAACACCCAGGGTGTGACCATCTCGGAGTTCGGCGAGGTGGGCGGCCCCGGGATGGGCGGCTGCCCGGCCGGGGCGGTTCAGCAGGGGCCGGCTTCGCCCACCGGTGTCGTGGTGCACGACGAGGGCGACACGACCTCGGTGAGCTGGACTCCGCCCCGGCCGACCCCCGGTGCGCCGCCCGTCCTCGGATACACCGTGAGAGCCGTCGACCGGCTCAGCAAGAAGGGTGTGCAGGGCGAGGTGGGCGTCCGCGTCAACGACCCGGACGCGACCTCGGTGACCCTGCCGGGTTCCGTGGAGGGCAAGCGGGTCGAGGTGAGGTCGTTCGGCGAGGCAGGCGAATCCTGGCCGCCCGCGCTGCCGGGCGGCGGCCCCTCGGCCGACTCCACGCCCCCGACCGTCACGGCCAAGCCCGCCGGCGGGTTCTACACGGCCGACACGACGGTCACCCTCACCGCCGACGAGCCGGGCTCGGAGATCTACTACACGCTCGACGGTTCCGACCCGCTGGAGGCGGGCTCCACCGGACCCGCGGCGACGCTGTACACCGGGCCGTTCGACCTGAAGGCGTCCGACGGGCCGAGGACCGTGCGCTTCGTGGCCTTCGACCCGGCCGGCAACGCCTCGCAGGCGCGGCTGGAGAAGTACACGTTCGGGTCGGCCAAGGCGCCGGACGCCCCGCGGTCGGTCACCGCGCAGAGCTCCAACGCCAGTGCCACCGTCCGGTGGACGGCGCCCGAGGACCCGGGCACCTCGCCGATCACCGGCTACGAGGTCACCGCGACGCCCGCCTCCGGCGCGCCCGTCACGGCCACGGCCGGAGCCAGCGCGTCCAGTGTGCTGGTGACCGGGCTGAAGAACGACACGAAGTACGCGGTGACGGTCGTCGCCGTGAACGCGGTCGGCACGGGCGCCTCGTCCACACCGGTCGAGGTCACCCCCAAGGTGCCCGCGGTCGACAAGCTCGCGATCACGCTCGCCAAGTGGAAGTCCGGAGACCTGCGGCTCGAAGGCACCGGGTCCCTTCCCGGGGCGTCGCTGACGCTGCGTTCGGGTTCGCCGACCGGCCCCGTCTTCGCCACCAGCGTGATCGTGCAGCCTGCGGCGGCGGGCGCGGTCAACGGCACGTGGAGCCTGCGCCTGCGGGCGGGCAGCGCCGCGACCACGAACCCGTCCCCGGTCTACATCTCGTCCGACAAGGGCGGAACCCTCGGCCCGGTGACCGTGCCGAACGGCTAGTGCCGCGTCAGCCAAGGTTCGCCCCGTCGCGACGCCCGGCACGCCCTCTCGCCGCACCGGCCGAAAGCCCAAGTACATCCAGTACGAGGACTTCCGGCCGGCACGCCGAGAGCACGCACCGGACGCCGCTCCTCAAGGGGCAAACCTTGACTGACACGGCACTAGGACCTACCGGCACCCCGGCGGGAGGCGTTCGTCGTGCCGCGAACGCCGGCCGCGGGGGTCCCGGTGGCACGTTCCGCGGCGAGACGTCGCGGCGCCGCGACGCGTTGAGGCGGCCACCGCCGTGTGCGCGGATCGTTCTCGGTACCCTGTCCGAGTCTCGAACACCCGTCTCGCGCTGCTGAGTTGGGCCTTCGGGTTCGGAGCAGGAGGCCCGCTCCGACGCACTATCGTGTACGACATGTCCGCTCCTGAGCTGATCCGCATCGTCTCCCGTGACTCGCCGATGGCCCTGGCCCAGGTGGAGCGCGTCCGCGCCGAGCTCGGCGTGCTTCATCCCGAACTCCGCACCGTGGTGATCCCGGTCAAGACCACCGGCGACAAATGGATGGGAGATCTCTCCCAGGTCGAGGGCAAGGGGGCGTTCACCAAGGAGGTCGACGCCGCGCTCGTCGCCGGGGAGGCGGACCTCGCGGTGCACTGCGTCAAGGACGTGCCCGCGGACAGGCCGCTGCCCGCCGGGACGACCTTCGCGGCCTTCCTCAAGCGTGACGACATCCGCGATGCCCTCGTCCATCCCGGCGGCCTGCTCCTCGACGAGCTCCCCGCGGGGACCCGGATCGGAACGTCCTCGGTGCGCAGGGTCGCTCAACTCGCCGCCTCCCACCCGCATCTGGAATGCGTGCCGTTTCGCGGCAACGCCAACCGACGTCTGGACAAGCTCGCCGCGGGCGAGGTCGACGCCCTGCTGCTGGCCGCCTCCGGACTGGAGCGCATCGGTCGGCCGGACGTGATCACCGAGGTCCTGTCGACCGAGACGATGTGCCCGCCGATCGGGGCCGGCGTCCTGGCTCTTCAGTGCCGTGAGGCGGACACCTCCACGATCGGCGTCGTCAGCGGACTGAACGATCCCGCCACCTATCGGGAGACCACGGCGGAGCGGATGTTCCTGCACGTCCTCCAAGGCCACTGCAACAGTCCGATCGCCGGATACGCGAAGGCGTCCCGGGGTGATCTGTCCTTGCGGGCCTGCGTGTTCAGCCCCGACGGAAAGACCGTCCTGAACGCCCACGAATGGGCCGGACGGCTCAGCCCGTCGGACCTCGGTGCTTCCGTCGCGCTGGCTCTGCTGCGACAGGGCGCCCGCGAACTGATCGACGGCATCGCCCACTGATGCCGGGGCCCGGGCGGCGGGCGAGGTCGTTCAGGCGGCGCGGGAACGGGGCGACAAGACAGAAGGACGACGGTGCGACCGCCCTTGTGGGGAGGTCGCACCGCTGGAACGCGCGGATCAGCTGGTGAAGGTGAACCAGTTGATGTTGGTGAAGTCGGAACCGCTGCCCGAGAAGACCAGGTACACGTCGTGGACTCCGGTGGCGGAGGCGACGATGTTCGCGGGAACGGTCTGCCAGTTCTGCCAGCCGCCGTTGTTGGCGAAGTTGATCTCGGCGATCTTCGTGCCGCTGGTGCTGTCGAGCCGTACCTGGACGGCACCGCTGACACCGGCGGCGGCGCCGGACGCGAGCCGGGCCTTGAACTGGTTCGGGGAGGCCGAACCGAAGTCCACGGAGGAGAACTTGAGCCAGTCGCCGTTCGCGATGTAGCCCACGTCGCTGCCGCCGCCGGAGTCGGAGCAGCTCTCGGTGGTGGTCCCGCTCTGCGCCGAGTAGGACTCGGCCTGGATGGTGCTGTAGGCGCTGACGTTGCCCGAGCCGCCCCCCGATCCTCCTCCGGTACCTCCGGCGCCCAGGGTGATGCTCCACGAGGTGGGCGCCCCGTCCTGGATGTGTCCGTCGACGGGGGCCGAGCCGGTCGGGCCGACGTCGTCGTAGGGGAAGGCGTAGCCGATGCTGGCGTACTTGTGGACCAGCCGCGCGTAGTGGTTCGTGATCGAGTCCGTGTAGTACTGCGAGGGTGTCACGCCGTCGGGGTTGTTGTTCCCGCCCGGGACCAGGAGCGAGCTGCGGTTGAGCGCGGCGGCGAGCCGGGCGGCGATCGCCCCGCGGGCGTCCCCGCCGGAGTTGTAGAGGGGACCGGACGCGCAGCCGAAGATGTCGACGGCGCTCGGCTTGGTGAACGGCACGCCGTTGGTGTTGAGACCGGAGAAGACGATGGCGTTGCCGGAGACGGTGCCGGTGTAGGAACCGATGCCGCCCTGGCCGTTGATGGTCAGCGGGGTGGTGGCGTAGTGACTCCAGACCCGGTTCAGGTAGTCGTTCCAGTAGCCGCCGAAGTCCACCGGCGAGTGCGCGGGAGCCATGACGCGCAGCACCCCACCGGAGGAGTCGGTGACCACCAGCCTGTCCCAGGGCGCTCCGTCGGAGGCGTGCTGCGCCTGCAGGCCTGAGGCGATGGAGGCGAGGGCGCCCGAGGGCAGCGGGCTGACCGACTGGTTGCCCCCGCTGCCGGTGCTGGCCATCGAGATCGGCAGCGCGACCATGTCCACGTAGGAGATGTTGGCGTAGAGGTTCGCGCTGTTGAAGGTGAACTCGCAGAACGTCCAGTTGGTGGCCCAGTTGGGGTCGGAGCTCACCAGGGCGGGCTGCACCACACCGGGCGGGGAGCCCGGGTTGACGAAGAACTGGAGCTTCTGGCCGACCGAGAACCAGACGCGGCCGCCGATGATGTAGTCGGTCAGCGTGACGGTCTTGGGGGCCGAACCGGAGGCGCCCAGCGCGATGGAGTAGTCGGCGATGGGGGTCACCGGCGACGACGGGCTGGACAGCCTGTTCAGCGTGCCGTTCGCCGAGACGAAGACCGGCCAGCCGCTGCTGTCGGTGCCGGATATGTACGCGTAGACGGTGTCGTGGCCGGAGGTGTTCGCCAGCTTCACGGGGAGTGAGACCGCTGCCGCCGCCGCAGTGGACGTCAACGGCGAGACCGGCGAGAACGGGCTGAGCGCGGCCGTACTGGTGACGGCAACGGCTCCGGCCAGGAAGGAACGTCGGGAAACCACGGGGGCCCTCCCGGAGGGGGTGACGGTCCGTCAACCTGATGACGGTTGGGGGGAGTTGTTTCATGTGGGGTTCTGTGCGGGGGTGACGTTATTGGACTGGACCAATACAGTCAAGGTTGCGGAACCGTTACGTCCAAGTAACGGCATTCGCACCCCCAGCAGGAACCTCCGCACCTGAGGGCCACGCGGTCCGGGCCGCGGGCGGCGACCGGTGTGCCGGTACCGGTCGTGGCCGCCGGACGGGCCCGTTCGCCCCGCGTCGTGTGCCGGGCCGTGTGCGCCGTACTCGCCCTCCGGTATCGCGCCTGCCGCGCGGCGTCACATTTCCTGGGCTTCGGGCATGGCCGGGGTGCCGGCCGATGCCGTGGCCCGCTCGACGCGGCCTTTCACCGTGAGCACGGATGCCGCGGCCAGGCCGGACATGCCGGCGGCGAGGAGTTGCACCCGGTAGTCGAAGACGGCCACCATGCCCGAGCCCAGGAGCAGGGCGAGCCCGGTGGGCGCGTACATCACGGTGTTGGCCGTCGCCGCGACCCTGCCGAGCAACTCGGACGGGGTGTACTTCTGGACGGCTGTCAGTGCCGCGATGAGCGGGCAGGGCATGCCGAGGCCGATGAGCAGACTGCTGCCGAGCGTGACGGGCAGCCAGGGAGTCGCCCGCGCCAGCACGCCGAGCGCGAAGAGGGCGAGTCCGGCCGCCGAGAAGGTGCGCCCGGGTATCCGGCGCATCAGCGCACCGGCCGCCAGCCCGCTGACGACCGAGCCGAGTCCCTGGAGCGAGGTGAGCACGCCCGCGAAGGCCGGGGACCGGTGGAGCCCGGCGTCGAGCATCGCGTACGTGGCCGTGCTGCTGACGCCGGCCAGCATCATGGTCGTGCCGCTGGTGACGACCAGCGAACGCAGTGCCGGGTGCCGCCGCAGGTAGCGGGCGCCTTCGACGGTCCCGGCGGTCCACGCCCGCCCGGTGCGCGGTGCGGGCGAGGCCTCCCGCACCCGGATCAGTCTGAAGGCGGCTGCGGCCAGGACGAAGCTGGCCGCGTCCAGCAGTGCCACGGTCCGGCCGCCGAACGAGGTGAACAGGCTCGCGCCGGCCAGCGGAGCGAACAGCTTCATGCCCTCGAGGGCGGTGAGCAGCAGGCCGTTGAAGTCGCCGCGCAGTTCGTCCGGCACGGCGGCCGTCACCAGGGCGGTCTCGGCCGCGTCCGTGAGCACCATGCCCGTTCCGACCAGGGTCAGCACGGCGAACAGCAGCCAGACCTGTTCCTCTGAACGCACGAAGAGCGGCGCGGTCATGACGACGGCCAGGGCCAGGTTGGCCGCGACCAGGAGTGGACGTCGGCGCACCCGGTCCGCCACGGTGCCGATCACGGGTCCCGCGAAGGCCGGCAGCCACATGCAGAAGCCGACGAGCGCGGCGAGGCTGCTGGAACCGGTGAGCGTCTTGACCCAGATCCCGGCGGCCAGCGCCATGGCCGAGTCGCCGAAACCGGAGACGATCACTCCGCCCAGATAGAGACTCGCGTTGCGGTCCCGGAAGACCTTCAGCGTGTTCCAGCTCATTCCCTCGCCCTTCGGTGCGCCCGGCGGCACAACCTACCCCCAATCATCTGCTTGGCGGTAAGGGTCCGCCGGTGCCGGGCATGCGCTTTACTGGCTCGCGTGACCGATACCGATCCCGTGCTGCGCGCGCTCGCCCACCCCTTGCGGCTGAGGATGCTCAGCCTCATGTGGCCGGGGCCGATGTCGGCCGCCGAGCTCGCCCGCGAGTTGGACGTCTCTCACGCGCTGGCCAGTCAGCACCTGCGACGCCTGGACGCGGTGGGCCTGGTCGAGCTGGCGGAGGAACGCACCCGCCGCGGCGGCAGGGAGCGCCGCTACCGCACCGTCCAGGGCACACCGCTCTCCGACCGGCACGAGGGAACCCCGATGCTGGCCGAGACCATGGCGCACACCCTTCGGGAACGAGCCCGGCGACGTGTGGAGGGAAGCGAGGGCGTCACCGTGGACGCCGAGCTGTGGGTGGATCCCCGGACCTGGCAGAACGTCCGGCGGCGACTCGTCGAGCTCGCCACCGAGCTCCACGAAGCGGCCCGGCCTCCGCACACGCCGGGCACCGTCCCGCTGGGCGTGAGCGTGATGGCCTTCCCGTTGCGGGACGGGACGAGTCCGGACGGATGAACCGCCCGGGCGGGGCCGGCGGGGCGCCCGTCCTCGGTGTGTCTCGTCGCCCGTGCCGTCCGGGGCCGCTCGGGGGTCCGGGGCTGTCGCCGGGCACCGGTGGACCGGTTTCGCCTCGGGCGACGCGGATCATGACAGTTTCGCCGGGCGGCGGACGCGAGCGGCGCCGGGACCCTGGTCCGGGCGCCGCTCGTACTGGTCCTTCTTCAGGCCCGGTTCGGCCGGCCCGGCGTGTGATTCCGGGTCAGCAGCCGGTGTGCTTGGGGGTGAAGTCCATACGCGCGTGCTCGTCCGTGCCGATGGCCGCGTCGTAGGTCGTTCTGCTGACCTGGTACCAGACGTCGTCCTTGTTCTTGTCGCCGCTCACGTCGTCCAGGCTGACACACCACTGTTCCCGCCGGACGACACGCGTGTAGGTCTCGGTTCCGCTGCGGACCTGCTTGCAGCTCTTGGAGTGCTCGGTCGAATACCAGGTGCGGGTACGCCGCTTGGAGCCCGAGCCGGTGCTCGTCGTGTGTTTGACCCGCCGGGTGGCCGTGGTGCACTTCTTCGTCATGTGCGGCCGCTTGGCCCGGGTGGTCAGGGCCGCGCGGTGGCGGATCTCGTCACGGAGGCCGAAGACGCTGGTGTCGGCCGGGGCGGCCGTGTCCGGCCGGCGCTCCCCGGCGGCGTTCCCGCTGTCCTGGCCGACGCCGGCAGAGTGGTTCGCCCCCTCGTCGCGGACGTCACCCCCGTTGCCGCACGCACCCAGCCCGGCTATCAGAACAGCCGTCACCGCGGCCGTGGCAAGTCGCTTGAACATGTTTTCCCTCGTGATCGACGGGCCGCAGCGTAACTGATCACCGGCCGAAGCCGAACGGGAGGGATCAAGAGCGGGCTGGGGAGGGGCATCCGCCCCTGCCCGGCGTACGAGAACACCTACAGCCAACGTCCGTGCGCCGGTGTGCGCCCCGGCGGTCAGGGGGTCGTGCGGATGTCTCTCAACCCTTACCGCCAGGGGCCGTTCAGTAGCCCGCCCGTACGAACTCGCCGCTTCCGTTCGCCAAAGGCTCCGACGGGCCCCACCGCGGATTCTCGTTCGCGGTGAGAGCACGGTCAGTCGGCTGTCCGATAGTTCATGAACCAGTGAGTGTCGAAATAGCGGGCCATCGTGAACGGGTGGTGCGGGTCGACGAGGACGAGGCAGACGAACTCGGCGGTCCCGCAGGTGAACGGGACGTCCTCGTTGTCGAAGGACCGGACCACGACGGGCCAACGGTCGGGGTCGTCGCCGTCGGTCCTCCAGCAGTACAGGTCCTCGTGTTCGGTGCCCGCCCAGACGAGAAGCCCGTCCTGTTCGAGGTGTGTCCAGGGCTCCTGGTTGAGGTCCAGATACGCGTCGAAGGCACCGTGACCGAACGTCTCGACCATGCGCTTGTAGTCGCCCGGCAATGCCGTACCCAGGCGCGACTCCACCTCCGTCCAGTCCACGTCCGGCCGCTGGGCCGGCTGTGTCCAGCCGGTGATCCGTATGAGCCGTTCCATCCAGCCGACGTCGGCGTCCGCGTCCTCATCCGGAGACGCCGTCAAGAGTTCCGGCACCTCCCGGTGAGCGACCACGAGGACCGGTCGTTCGATGTCCTCCGCGTCCCGCGCGACACCCGTGCCGACCTACTGATCCCCGTACGCCCATGCCCGTATCCTCACGGCCCGGTCCTCGAAGGGGACCAGGAGCCCGGACCCCTTGGACTCGTCGACCGTGGGATCGGTGAAGCCGTCGAGAACGAGCGTGCGCGGGACGCCGTATCTGTCGGAGAGCAGATCGGTCAGCTCCTGCGGGTCCACGTCACCGGACAGGTACATGTAGCCGTTCCGTGGACCGAGTCGGTCCAACAGGTCGTTGACGGTCTCTTGCGTGAGCTCCATGACAGACAGTGAACCTCACGGCACTGACAAGGGGCGTGGCTCAGTCGGCCCCGCCCGCGTCCCCGCCTCCGGCGCCGTCGTGGTGGGCGTCCGACCGTGTGGCCAGGTCGAAGTCCAGGTCGTCGGTGAGATCGTCGTACGGGGACGGCTTGTGGGCGGTGACGGCGGCCGTGGCCCGGGGCTGCGGGGCCTTGTCCTCCGGCGGGCGTCGGTCCGACGGTTCCCTTGTGCTGACGTACACCAGGTAGCCGGTGCCCGGGCTCCGGTCGGCCAGCGCCGCGGTGACGGCGGCCCGGCACCGACGGGTGAACCGGCGCCAGGGACGGGACAACTCCTGGGGCCAGAGCGCCGCCGGTGCGGCCAGCACGGCCCACACCGCCATCCAGGCCGTGGTCCAGAAGCCCGGATCCCGGTCGGGCAGCCCGGGGACAGGACAGCGCAGGAGCATCGCGTGCATGGACATGCCGAACGCGGTGACGAACGCGGCGGTCAGCGCGGGGACGCGGTAGTAGCCGAACCATTCGCGCAGGGGCGCACGACGGGCCTCGAGAGCCGTCCTGAACCGTTGGAAAGGAGGGTCGTTGAGCAGTTCGTACACCGTGGCCCCCTTGTGGCGGCGCAGGAGTGTCACGAGCGCGGCGAGGACCGGATCCTTCTGGCTGCCGAGCCGTCCGGGCGGCACGGTGATCCGGCCGTCGTCGTCGATCTCGGCGTCCCCGGCCAGGATCAGCAGGCTCACGGCCGTCTCCGCCGCGTAGCCCTCCTGTTGCGGGGACGCGCCCTCCCACGCGGCGCCGAGCCACCATGCCGCCTGTATCGGGTCGACGTCCGTCGTCCGTATGCCCCGCAAGAACTTCCGCTCGTCCCGTGTACGCAGCCACCACACCGAGAACAGCACGGCGTTGACCGCGCCGAATCCCAGCAGCCAGTAGACGGCGATCCAGGCCATCTCGCCGTTCATGACACGGCCTCCGCCGTCCCCCTCGTCGGAAACACCATCGGGCGATCCCCCTCGCAGTCCACTGCCCCACCTCGAACGGCCGCCAACAGCCTGCCATGAAAAGCCACTTGAGGAACGATTTTGCCCAGCAACGGGGCCGCCCGCCACGGAGGCTTGACACGCCTCCGTGGCGGGCGGCCCGGACAGTGGCCAGGGAACTCAGCGGCCGGCCAGTGCCTTCAGGGTGGCCTCGGCCGTACCCGTGCTGGACTGGGGGTTCTGGCCGGTGATCAGCTTGCCGTCCACGACGACCTGGTTGCTCCACGGCGCCCCGGTCTCGACCGTGGCACCACGCTCGCGCAGCACGCTCTCCAGGTAGAAGGGGGTGTTGTCGCCGAGGCCTCCCTGGCGCTCCTCCTCGTCGGCGAAGGAGGTGAGGGTGCGGCCCGCGTACGTGAAGCCGCCGTCCGGCGTGGTGGCGCTGAGCAGGGCGGCGACGCCGTGGCACAGGGCGGCGACGATCGTGCCCTGGGCGTCGGCCTCGTTGAGGAGCCGACCGAGGTCGGTGTCGTGAGCGAGGTCCGCCATCGGCGCGTGACCGCCGGGGATGTAGAGCGCGTCGTAGTCGCTCAGGCGTACGTCCGCCAGCTTCAGCGGGCTGGAGAGCTGGTCGGCGAGGGTGTCGAGGTAGGCGCGGAACTCCTGGGCGTCGGCCTCGGACACACCGCCGCGGGAGTCGAGGCTGAGGGCGTCGACCGTCGGGCGGACGGCCCCGGGGGTGGCGATGTCCACCTGTGCTCCGGCGGCGCGCAGCACCTTGTGGGAGGCGGCGACCTCTTCGGCCCAGAAGCCGGTCGGATGGGTCGATCCGTCGGCCAGGACCAAGCTGTCGGCGGCTGAGACGATCATGAGGATCTTCGGCATCGGAATACCTGCTCTTATCTGTGGGGCGACTCTGGAGGCGGTACCTGGGCCCTGCGGACCGCAGTACCGCGGTGCTCGGGACAACCCCAGCATTCATCACGGAAATGCCCTGCCGCCTCCGCCGCGCCATAAGAAGAGTTATGGACCGGGGTGGCCTGCTTCCCGTGGATGTGCCGTAAGGCGTCGCCCGGCCGGTGGCCGTGCCCCGGGCGCCGAGTCCATCACTAGGATTGGATCGACCGGAGCCTTTCATAAGCTCCGTGATGGATGAAGTGATGGACGGAGGTGCCCGTGCCCGGTCTGGACCTACTGGCGACGTTCCTCGAGATCTACCGCACCGGTTCGCTCTCCGCCGCGGCCGCGCGGCTGGGCGTGAGCCAGCCGGCGGTCACCGGACAGCTCGCCCGTCTCGAGGAGCAACTGGGCGAGCCGCTGTTCGTGCGGTCGAGCAAAGGAGCCCGGCCGACGCCCCGGGCGGCGGTGCTGGCCGCCCGGGTCGGCCTGCATGTCGACGGGCTGCGTACCGCCCTGGCCCCTTCGGGGGAGGACAGCATGCTGGAGGGCACGATCCACCTCGGCGGAGCGGCCGAGGTGATGGCCCTCCAGGTGCTTCCCGCCCTGGCGCCGCTCTCCGCCCGCGGCCTGCGGATCCGGGTGACGCTGGGCCTGGCCGGGGAACTGCTGGCGGCACTGACGGCGGCAAGGCTCGACCTGGTCGTCTCCGCGGTCCGCCCCCGGCAGGAGGGGCTGTCGGTGGCACCGCTGGTGGACGAGGAGTTCCTCCTGGTGGGGCCGCCCGCGCTGGCGCACGCCGTGGACCGGGAGCGGCTGGCGGCGGACCCGGTCGCCGCACTGGCCCCCATGCCGCTGGTGGCGTACGCGGCCGATCTTCCGATCATCCGGCGGTACTGGCGCAGCGAGTTCGGGCGACGGCCCCCCAATCAGGTCGCCGTCGTCGTCCCGGACCTGCGCGCCGTGCTGGCCGCGGTGGTGTCCGGCATGGGCATCTCCGTGCTGCCCCGCTACCTCGCCGCTCCGGCGCTGGCCGCGGGGCAGGTGGTGCAGATGCACCGGCCGGAGGTCGAGCCGTTGAACACCCTGTACCTGGCGTCCCGGCGCGACACGCCGGCGAGCCCCGCCCTCGCCGCCGTGTGGGAACACCTGGCCCGGGCGGCACAGGAATGGAAGAGCCTCTGATTTTTCGCGGCCCGCTGACGGAACGCCGGGCCACGCTTCTCGCACGCGTGCGGTCGTACGGAAGACCCTGTCCCGTGTCGCGCGGGACAGGGCCCCCTCCGGATGTCCGGTCATTCCGGCCGGAGGTTCTCCAAGGTCGAGCGGGTGTCGGTCTTCACCCACCGTGAGACCTCGTCGATCTCGGGCGGGGTGGTCGTCCCGTAGGAGGACGAATAGGTGCTCCAGCTCATCTGGTAGGTCATCCAGCCGTCGCGCACCGCGAGGATCACCGCCCGGCTGCCGCTGGTTCCCGAGCCGGACGTGGTGTCCTCGGTCACGAGATACGCCTCGTCGCCGAAACCGGAAACCTCCTCGACCTCGTAGTCCTCGTACCGCTGGGCGTACTCGGACCACACAGCCGTGAACTCGGGGGCCGGGTCGGTCGTCTTGTGCAGGTCCATCTCCACCGAGAGGTACGCGTCGGCGTAGGAGGAACTGGAGGACGTCTTCAGGGAGATGCTGCAGTAACTCTGATCGATCGCCTTGTGCTTCAGCGCGCTGTGCGTGGGGAGGTTGTCCTCCTCGGCGTACTCGGTCCTCAAGGCGGTGTAGTCGACCGCGGAGCAGAGATTGGCCTTGGCCCGGTAGCCCGCGAGATCGGCGTCGTCGCCCAACGGGCCGAGAACGAGGATTCCCCCGGCCCACAGCACGGAGGCCGCCACCGCACCGACCGCCGCCCACAGCACCGCGCGCCCCGCGGTGCCCTTGCCGCCGGGCGGCGGGGGAAAGCCGGGCGGTTGCCCGTACGCGTACTGCTGGGCCGGAGGGTAGGCGGGAGCAGTCCCGTAGGTGACCGTCGGCGTCGCGCCTTGGTTCGGGCCCGGCGCGGGTTCGGGTCTTGGCTGGGGTAACGGCTGGTGCTGCGCCTGTGCCTGCGGTTGGGGCGCGGGGACGGGTGTGGGCTGCGTGGTGGGGCCGGGGTGAGGTGACGTCTGCGCCTGGGGCTGCGCCGGGACATCCTCGGGCCGATCCTGCATCCTGTGCTCCTTGGTCGTAGGGAGTGCGGTCAGATGGCGGAAGGGACGGCTGGGCTCGGCGGCGACCGGTGGCGGCGTCGACGGGGACCGCGGTCGTAGGGACGCCATGAGCGGGCGGGGCCAGGAGCCGACGAGGTGATCGGCTTTCGTCGGCGGACGTCGGGTCGGGACGGTGGGGCCGGGATGCCGGGGCGCGTGAGGGAGCCAACAGGCAGATTCTAAAGGCCGGTTCGGCAGATGTGGCCTTGCCGTATCGGCCGTTGCCCGGTCGCCCGTTGCCCGGTCGCCGGTCTCCTCGGAACGACGCGCCGCGCGTACTTCGCGGGAGCCTCCGGATCGCAGTGCGAGAACCCGCGCGTGCACGGGGCGGTGATGATCGACAGGACGGTTTCGCCCGCGGCTTCCTCCGCAGCTTCCTTCACGGCTTCCTCGGGCCGGGCCGCCGCGACTCGACGGGGCGCCTGCGGCGAAGGGCCCCGCAGCCGTGCTGCGGGGCCCTTCGCGGATGTGAGGCAGGGACCGTCAGGCGGTCTTCTTGATCTTCGTGACCTGTGCCTCGACGACACTGGCCGGCACCTCGGGGGCCTTTTTGCCCAGGATGTTCATCGCGTAGAAGACGGCCAGGGTCGAACCACTCCGCACGACCGTGTAGGTCACCGGGATCTTGGTTCCCTCGATGTCGCTGGTCATCGTGTACGACACCGCCTCGTCACCGAGGGCGGGGGCCTTCGCGGGCTTGACCCCGGTGTAGTGGTAGTCGGTGTGCTCGTAGGAGCTGCACGTCCCGCTCTGGGTGCGCAGGTCCGCGACCACCTTCTTGGCGTCCGCTTCCTTCTGCGCGAGCAGACCGACGCGCAGCACCGTGGCATCGGTCGCCGTCAGGCTCGTCACCGAGCGGGACACACGGGCCGTCGCGTCGGGCTCGGTGCCCAGCAGGAACATGTCGGCGAGAGCCTGGCACTTGGCGGGATTCGCGGGAACGCTCACCTCCGGGATCTCGTCGTCGGGAGTGTCGCCGACGCGGTATCCCTTGAGGTCCGCCTTGGTGATCACGGCCTTCGTCAACTGCGCCTCGGTGAGGGGCTTCAGCCCCTCCTCGACGGCGGGCTTCGCCGCGGCGGCCGGCTTCTTCGAGCTGCCGCCGTTCTTGTTGCCGTCGCTCTTGCCGCCGGTGTCCTGCCCGCCGCACGCGGCCGTCGTCGCGAGCGCCGCCGCCACGCCGATACCCACCAGGACGCGCCCCGGAACTGACTTCACGTTCGTTCCCACCCTTGTCTCTTCATGAGCGCGTCCACGACAACGGTCGCGCCGAGCCGCATTCAAGCCCACAACCAGCGGACTTTGCCAGCCCGTTAGGGTCGCTTGACGTAACGATCGGAGATCGGCGACATGGTTGTACGCCGAGGCAGTGGTTCTCGCCACGCTCAGGGCTCGCGCTGCGGGAAGCGGGAGCCGACGGCACGGCCCGTCACATCGTGTGTCGGGCCGGCAGGCAGGCCCGTCCGCAACTCCCGGGACGTATCCCGGACATTCGCCGCCGCCGTCGTGCCCTTGGTGGCATCGCGCCGGTCGAGTCAGGAGGATGGGCGCATGGAACCGGGATCCGGCGCATCGCACGACGAGAGTGACCGCGTTGTCGAACTTGAGGCGGAAGTGCGGCAGTTGAAGGAGGCCGTCACATCGCACGCCGTCGTGGACCAGGCCATCGGGATGGTGGTCGCTCTCGGCCGGGTGTCCCCGGACCAGGGCTGGGCCGTGCTGAAGGACGTCTCGCAGCACACCAACACCAAGCTCCGCGACGTCGCCGAACTGATCCTGGTCTGGGGACGCGAAGGCGACATCCCTCCGGACATCCGTGCCGAACTGGAAGACGCCCTCGACCGCCACGGCCCCGCCCAGATCCCCGAAGCACCCTCGGAATGACACCCCGCCGACCGCGCCATGAGGTATCAGTTTCTGCCAATCCTTCCGGTACGGCTCCGGGTATGTGAGGCTGCTGGACCGAATGGACCATGAACCGGCCGGGGGCACGCCCGCACGAGCCGGTGATGCCAGAGAGGATGGCTGCATGTCGACTACACAACGTCGGTACAGCCTGACGTGGACCGACCCGGACGGTGCGTCGCAGGCTTCGGCCGGCCGTTACGACAAGCGTTCCGCCGCGCGGCGCCGGCGTGCGCTGGAGGCGGTCGGCTGCACCCGTGTCGAGGTCGTCGTGGTCGAGCCCGGCGAGCTCCCCGAGCCGGCGCTCTGACCCCCGTGCCCGACCCGCCGACCGGCCGCTCGGTCTCTAGGAGTTCCGGACGAACTCGTAGGTGAGGAAGGCCAGGCCGTCACCGACGGTCCTGGCTTCCACCAAACGCAGGGGCTTCGTGCTCGGGGCCTCGCCGAAGAACCGTTCGCCGGCCCCGAGCACGACCGGGAAGACGACCATCCGCACCTCGTCGACGAGGTCGTGCTCGATCAGCGTACGACCGAGCCGGTAGCTGGCCGGGACGACGATCTCTCCGTCCAGCTCCCGCTTCAGCTTCGCGGCCTCGGTCACCACGTCGCCCTTCAGAACCGTCGAGTTGTCCCAGTCGGGTTCTTCGAGCGTCGAGGACACGACGTACTTGGGCATGCTGTTCAACCGGTCCGCCAGCTCGCCGCTCCGGGGCCGCCACCGCTCCCCGAAGAACTCGTAGCTCCTGCGGCCCAGCAGCCAGGCCTCGGCGCCCAGCGCCTCCTCGAGCGCGATCTTGCTCCACTCGGCGAGATCCTCACCGCCGAACCGGGGGAACCAGCCGCCCAGCTCGAAGCCCTCCTCGCCGTCCGGGTCCTGTACCACTCCGTCGAGCGAGACGTTCTGCGGCCCGCTCATCACGATCTTTCCCATGCCCGATCCCTCCTCGCGCCGACGTTGTCGTCGACCACGTAGGTACAGGCGCCGGCCGGGTGGGGAACTGGGCACCGCCCGGCCGCCCAGTTCTCCACCCGGTCGGCGCCTGTACAGGATGGAGGCGCGGCAGGGCGCGGAAAGAAGGAGACGGTGACGATGGCGGCAGCCGAACTGATCGAACGGGCGCGAGCCGGGGACGGTGACGCGTTCAGGGAGCTGACCGAGCCGCACCTTCGAGAGCTTCAGGTGCACTGCTATCGCATGCTCGGATCCATCGAGGACGCCGAGGACGCTCTCCAGAACACACTGCTGACCGCCTGGCAAAGCCTTGCCGGGTTCGAGGGACGCGCCTCACCGCGCACCTGGCTCTACCGGATCGCCACCCATCGGTGTCTCGACGCGCGCCGCGCGGCCTCCCGGCGCCCGGCCAAGGAGTGGGATGTGCCAGGGGCCGAACCGCCCGAGCCGACCCGGCTCGGCGAGATCGTGTGGCTGCAGCCGTTTCCCGGCGCCCTGCTGGACGAGGCCGAGGCGCCGCTCGGCCCGGAGGCCCGCTACGAGCGGACCGAATCCGTCTCGCTGGCCTTCGTGACCGCCCTTCAGGCCCTGCCGCCCCGCCAGCTCGCCGTCCTCGTCCTGCGCGACGTCCTGGGGTTCAGGGCGAGCGAAGTGGCCGACATGCTGGATTCGACCGTCGACTCGGTCAACAGCGCCCTCAAGCGCGCACGCGCCGGCCTGCGACGCGGCCGGCCGGCGACCGTCGGACACCAACCGCCTCCCGCCGCCGGCTCACCCGCCGAGGAAGGAATCGTCGCGAGGTTCGTCCGCGCGTGGGAGTCCGCGGACGTCGACGCACTGGTGGCCCTCCTGACCGACGACGTCTTCATGTCGATGCCACCGATGCCCTTCGAATACCAGGGCCGGGACATCGTGGCCCGCTTCTGCGCCGGCCTGTTCGACGCCGGCCGCAGGTTCGACCTCGTCCCGTCGCGGGCCAACGGCCAGCCGGCCTTCGGGGCCTACCTGCGCACCCCCGACGGCATCAGTCACGGGACCGGCCTCTACGTCCTCACGCTCGCCGGTGACCGGATCTGCGCCATGACCCGATTCGACAACAGCGTGCTCCCGTGGTTCGGGCTGCCCCGCTCTCTCCCGAGCCGGTGACCGGATCCCTCGGAGAGCGAGACGGACGGGGTTCGTGGTGGTCGGATCCCGGTGCGTGCGGTGGCAGGTGCCTACATACGGTGGTACGTGTTCGTGGGCGCGGTACGCGGCGGACGAACCGTCCTGTCGGATCGGCCGTCTCCGTGCGGGAACCGAGATCGTCGTCAATTACAAGTTGACGACCCTGCATCGTCAACTTAAGATTGACGCATGAGCCCACTCGACATCAGCCTCGCCGATCTGATCGCCCGGCTCGACGAGGAACTTCCCGAAGCCGACGAACTGTCCCGCATCAGCGAAGCGCGACTCCGCGCCCAGACACTGTCCGACCTCGGTGACCAGCTCATCGACCACTACGTCAGCAAGGCCAAGCGGACCGGCGCGTCGTGGACGCAGATCGGCGACGCCATCGGGGTGTCCAAGCAGGCCGCCCAGCAACGCCACGCCCCCGCACCGTTCGAGCGGTTCACCAACCTGAACCGGCACAGCATCGTGCTGGCACAGGAAGCCGCCCGGACGTACAAGCACGACTTCATCGGTACCGGACACCTCCTGCTCGGCCTGCTCGGCGAACCGCAGGGCATGGCGTACGAGTTGCTGCTGGCGAAAGCCGAGTCGGAGCAGCGTGTCCGCGACGTGATCGAGGAGGCGATGCCGCCAGCCGGGCAGAAGGCGCTGCGGGGCCACATCGCGTTCCGTCCGGAGAGCAAGGAGGCCATCGAACAGGCACGCCAGGCGTCGGTGGACCTGGGCCACGACTGGGTCGGCACGGAACACATGCTGCTGGGCCTGATCCGCGCCGAGGAGAGCACGGCGGCGCAGGTCCTGCGCGGACTCGGCTTCACGCCGGACGAACTGCGCGAGACGGTCAGGACCGAGGTCGCCGAACGGCTCGCCCCGCGCGACCCGCGGTAGGGAAACGCTCAGCCGTCGCCGTCGCCGTCGCCGTCGCCGTCGCCGTCGTCGTCGCGGGGGCGGGTCGTTCCGCCCCCGCCCGTTCCGGCATCGTCACCTGACGTCGACGAAGTCGCCCGTCGCCGTGGCCGGGCCGGTGGTGGAGGTGCCGGTGAAGAGGAAGCGGAAGTAGCCGTCCGCCTTGGCCGTCGTGGTGGTCTTCAGCGTTCCCTTGCTGCCACTGGTGACGGTCTTGAGAGTGGTGTAGGCGGTGCTGCCCTTCTTGCGGAACTGGAGCTGGACGGACCGGCCCTCGTAACCGGTGTAGGTGCCGGTCTCCCAGTTGGCGCGGGTCAGCTTGCCGGTGACCGTGATGGTCCTGCCCGCCTTCACCGGCTCGGGCGAGGCGTTCACGGTGAGCTTGGCGTACCGCTTGAACCGCGCCGTGCCGGCGACATCGACGGCTGTCCAGTCGTCGTTGGTGTCCTGGGCTTCGGCGAGTACCTTCCAGGTGCCGGCGAGACCGATGTCGTCGAAGTCCCGCGCGGCGTCCACCCCGAAGCTCACCTTGCAGGTGGAGACGGTGCGGTCGGTGGGCGACACCGTGCACGTGCCCGCCGGCGGGTAGGCCGGGAGTCTGCCGTCGGCGTCGTCGGTGTTGGGGCCGTGCCACAGGTAGGCCCAGGAAGCGGCCACACCGTCCGGGTCCGTCGCCGTCCACGTGATCGTGACGGTCTTCTTGGTGGCCAGACCGAGCACGACGTCCTTGCCGCCGTTGACGACGACGTTCGAGAACGTCGTGTCACTGGGCGCGGCCCGGTCCGCCGCCTGGGCGGCTGCCGGAATCACTGACGCGGAAAGAGTGGTGGCGAGGAACGCGGCGGCGGTGGCCGGGCGGACGCGCATGAAATCCCCCCTCGGGATCGTGAGGCACGCCGTTTCCTCACGGCGAACCAGGTGATGTGTCACGCTGCCTAGACACCCGGCGGCCGGTTGCGGTTGCCCTGGCGTTCGGACCGGCTTTCGGCTTCGGTAACGCGTTCTGTGTTCTTGGCCGGCCGTTCCTGGCCTGCGGTGTCGGCGGGAGCGCCTGGTATCGGTGCTCGTACCGGTCCTTGGGCCCGTCGGACTCAGGAGGGCGCGGCTCCGCTGGTGACGGTGGTCCAGCGGCCGCCGGTCACCGAGCACACCGTCAGACCCCGGTTGCGGGTGTCGCCGTACTCGTCGAAGGCGACGCGGCCGGTGACCCCGTCGAAGGCGAGCCGGGACACGGCCTGCCGCATCTTCGCGCGGGCGTCCCGGGGGAGCGTGCCGCCGTTGGCCGCCACGAGCGACTTCACGGCCTCGATGATGCTCCAGGTCGCGTCGTAGGCGTACGGCCCGTACCAGTCGGCGCCGTCCCTGTACCCGGCCTCGCGGTACCGGGCGAGGAAGTCCGCCCCGCCCGCCAGCTCCTCGGCGGGCACGCCGATGTTGACGGCGAGGTCGCCGTCGGCCTTCGGACCGGACGTGAGGAACGCGTCGGTGAACAAGCCGTCGCCGCCCATGAGGGGGATGTCGGCCCCAGCCTCCTTGAGCTGCTTGGAGAGCGGCCCCGCGGTGTCGTAGTAGCCGCCGAAGTAGACGGCGTCGGCGCCCGAGGCCCGGACGCTCGAGGCGAGATCGGAGAAATCGGCCTGGCCGTCATCGACCTGCTCCGCGCCGACCACGGTTCCGCCGAGCTTCTTGAACTCCGCCATGAAACCGGCGGTGAGGCCGGTGCCGTAGAGGCTCTTGTCGTCGATGACGTACAGCTTGCTCTTCCCGCCCTCGGCATGGAGGTAGCGGGCGGCGAACGGACCCTGGTCCACGTCCGTGGCCACCGTGCGGAAGTACGTGTCGTACGGACGGGACTTGGTGCCCGTCGCCCAGTCGGGGCCCAGCGTCGTCTCGGGAGCGGTGTTGCCCGGTGAGATGTTGACCAGGTCCGCCTGTGCCAGGGGTGGCACCAGGGTCCGGGCCACTTTGGAGTTCAACGGCCCGACGACCCCCAGCACCTTCGCGTCGGAGACGAGACCGACGGCGTTCTCCTGGCCCTTGGCGGGATCGGACGCGTCGTCCAGGGACTTGATCTCGAACTTGACGCCGGGAACGAGCCTCTTCTTGTTGGCGGTCTTGACCGCGAGGTCGGCGGAGTTCCGGATGCCGAGGCCCATCGAGGACATACCGCCGGTGAGCGGTGCGTCCACCCCGATCACCACCGTCACCGCGGAACCCGCGGCGGCGCCGCCGGCCGCTTTGCCACCGCCGGGTGTCTTGTCATCACCCGAGAGGGTCCAGGTCAGGGCGGAACCGGCCGCGAGCGTGGCCAGTGCCGCGCCCAGGACCACGGAACGCCGGGTGAGGGCGCGGGACCGTACCGGCTTCGGCTCGCCCGCCTCCATCTCGGCCGTCGTCCCCGGCCAGACCAGGTCCTCGGTCGGGGGCGTGGGTGCGGGGACCGGCGGCGGGCCGGTCGGCCGGTCCGGGACGGGAGTCTGGTCCCGAACGGGGTCCCGATCCGGAACGGGTGGCCGGTCCGGGACAGAGTGCCGGTCCGGGACAGAGCGCTCGTCAGGGACGGAGGGCTCGTCCGGAACGTGATCCGGGTCCGGGACCGGGTGATGGTCGCGAACGGGGTCCTGGTCCGGAACACGGGGCCGGGGGCCGGCCGGGGTCGCCCCGGAGTCCAGGACCGTGGGCTCGTGCGGCGCACCCGGCGTCGAGGCCTTGGGAGGCTTGCGGGGCTTGGGGGGCACGGAAGGCGGTGCGTGCTCCGTCGCGGCGTCCGGGGCGGGACCGCGCCCGGGCTTGTGCTCGTGATCCGGCCCCGGTTCGGCGGCCGCGTCGTCCCGGGCCGGGAAGGAGCGCAGCACCGACGCCAGCATCCCGGCGGCCTCGGTGGCGCCCACCCGCTGCTCCGGATCCTTCGTGAGCAGCGCCTCCAGCACGGGCGCGAGCGGCCCGGCGTGGACCGGCGGGCGGTGCGGGCGGGTGAAGACGGCCACGGCCAGGGCGTGGAGACCTTCCGCCTCGAACGGCGGCTGTCCCTCGACGGCGTGGTACAGGGTGGCGCCGAGTGCCCACAGGTCGTTGGCGGGGGTCGGGCGCTTGCCCTCCAACTGCTCCGGGGACATGTACTGCGGCGTACCGATGACTATCCCGCTGTGGCTCAGCTTGGTCGTGGCGTCAGCGAGGTGCGCGATGCCGAAGTCGGTGAGGACCACCCGGTCCTTGGTCAGGAGCACGTTGTCCGGCTTGATGTCGCGGTGGACGATCCGTCCCTCGTGCGCCTCGGCGAGCGCGTCGAGCATGGCGGCGCCGATCTCGGCCACCCGCCGCACGGGCAGCCGGCCCTGCCCGCGGATGGCGGCCGCCAGGGACTGCCCGCGGATGAACTCCATGACGATCACCGGGGCGCCTTGGTGCTCCACGACGTCATGGATCGTGATGATTCCCGGGTGGCTGAGAGTGACTGCCGCACGAGCCTCGGCGGCGAAACGCCCGAGCAGCGTCGAGCGGTCGGCGTCCTCCATCCCCGGCGGGAAGAGGATCTCCTTGACGGCGACCTCCCGCCCGAAGAGTTGCTGGTCCACGCCACGCCAGACCCGGCCCATACCGCCTTGGCCGATGCGTTCGACCAGCTGGTAGCGGCCTGCGATGAGTTCGGGGTTCTGCTCGGTCACGCGCACACTCTAGGTCCTGTTGTGCCGTTCGTGTGAAGGAAAAATGGCTTGATCGTGTTCCTGGAGGTGAGGGTCGGGGGAGGGCGAGGTCGGAGCGGGCCCGCGGGCGGCGGCGCGGCGCGGGCATCCAGGTTCAGGATCCCGGAATGTGGTGACCCGTCAGCGCCTCGCGGGAGGCCGGGCCGGCTGCTCGACACGCCGGCCGGGCGAACCGGGGAGCCGATCGCCCGTCGGTGGACCGCGACGGTGCCCCCGGGTCCACGGCGAGGCACCCCGATCCCTGCCCCTGCCACCGGAGCGGGACCGGTCGGCCCGGGACGCGCCGGTGGGGTGGGCTCTCCCGCCGAGCGATGACTTCCGCCACACCCGATGGTTCTTCCGGTGCGGTCCCCGGCATGTGAAGCTGCTTGATCGTATGAACTGTGAACCGGTCCGGGTGCGCCCGTACGAGCCGGTGATGCCAGAGAGGAATGGCTGCATGTCGACTGCGAAGCGCCGGTACAGCCTGACGTGGACCGACCCGGACGGTGCGTCGCAGGCGTCCGCGGGCCGTTACGACAAGCGTTCCGCCACGCGGCGTCGGCGTGCGCTGGAGGCGGTCGGCTGCACCCGTGTCGAGGTCGTCGTGGTCGAGCCCGGAGAGCTTCCCGAACCGGCGCTCTGAGCCCCCGGACTCCGCCGCCCTGACCGCGAGAGGCGCGGGCACCGCGGGACCGGGCACGTCTCCCGCCCGTTCAGGCGGCGGTGCCGGGGCTGAGGTAGTGCACCGTCGTCCGCGCGGCGTGCGGGGCGAGCAGATCCTGGAGCTCCTCGGCCGCCGTCTCGAGAAGGTGTCCGTCGCGGGTGGCGTGGACGGTTTCGAGGATGAAGGCCACGTGGGTGGAGCCGGGGGTGACGCGGGTGCGGTGGGCGTCGCGGTGGTTCCAGTGCCGGGTGAGCACGTCGGTGCTGTCGGCGTAGACGACTTCGCCGGGGCGGGGGTTCTCGACGGTGTCGGGTTCGCCGAGCGGGGTGAAGGTCTCGCTGCCGTCGGCGTAGCGGATCTCGACGTCCCCGGTGACGTGGTCGAGGTCGAAGGCGCCGGCGGGCAGGCCGTGGCGCACGGAGACGGCGTTGTAGGAGTCGACGGCCGCGTTGATGCGCGGGAGGGCGCCCTTCTTGGCGAGACGACGGCCGAGGGCGTCGACACTGGGCCGGGTGCGGCGGGGGTTGGTGCCGAAGGACCGGTAGGCGGTGTGCCATGCCTCGATACGCGGATCGTTCTCGTCGGCGGGCTGCCAGGTGGCGTCGGCGAGCCGCCGCTCCAGGTCCTGAAGGGCGATGGCGGTGGCGGGCCAGGGTTCGTCGCCGCGCAGGCCGGTGGCGGTGACGACGGCGATGAGAGTGCCGGGGAAGGCGTCGGCGACGGAGGCGTTGATACGGAAGGTGGTCATCCGGGGGTCCGTTCCGGGTGGGGGTGGACGAGGAGCGCGGTCAGGGTTTCCAGGGGCCTGTGCGGTCCAGACGGCGCAGCTGCTGGGCCGCGGTGGGTGTGTCCAGGCCGGTGTCGCGTTCGGTGAGCCGACGGGCGGTGTCGGTGCGCTGCTCGACGGGCTTGTGGTCGTCGTACTTGAACTTCGCGCGCACCGCGGTGACGTCCAGGCGCAGGCCGCGGATGCCGGTCAGCATCCGTCCGTACGGGGGCAGGCCGGGCTCGATGGCGGCGTGGTCGCCCTCGGGCTGGAAGTGGGCCATCTGACGGCGCAGCAGATCGGCCTTGGCCTCGGGTTCGTCGACGACCGAGGCCCGGCAGGTGAACTGGACGGCCGCGTAGTAGCTGGTGGGGACGCCGTCGGTGGGCGGGACGTCGGGCCCGGTGCGCCAGGGCCCGGGGACGAAGGCGTAGTCGCCGGTGACGGTGAACGTGACGTCGGGGTCGGCCTCGATCGTCTTCCACACGGGGTTGGGGCGGGCCAGGTGGATGAGCAGGTCACCGTCATCGACGATGAAATGGGTGGGTACGACGACGGGTGCGTGTCCGGGCAGGCCGTTGACGCTGAGGATGCCGAAGTCGTGGCCGTCGGCGATCCAGGTCCGCCATTCGGCGTCGTCGAGGGCGGCGTCCCAGGGCTGGATGAACATGCGGGGTCCCTTCCGGGGCGTGTGCGGGTCAGGTGAGGGCGAGGAGGCTGACGGCGACGGCGGCGGTGCCCAGGCCGATCAGCTGCCCGCGCAGGACGGTCCCGGCCGGGTACAGGGCGGTGATCACGGCGACGACGGCCAGGTCGCCGCCGCGGGCGGCGAGCAGGAACAGCAGATTGGCCACCGAGTCCAGCGCGCCGGCCGCCGCCGACATCCCGTACGCGGGCTTCTCCGGGCCGAGGCGGCGGTACATCAGCCCTGCCGCGGCGAGGGTGACGGCGGAGGAGACCGCACGGCCGACGATCAGGGGTCCGACGCCGCTGTCCGCGGGCGCCTGGTGCAGGAAGACCAGCTGCAGCGCGATGGCGGCCCCGGCGCCGAAGGCGAGCAGCAGCACGGTACGCGACGGGCGCGCGGTCCCGGCTCCGCCTCCGGCACTGACCAGTACCACGGCCGCCAGTGCCAGCGGCAGGCCGATCAGCCCGGCCGGGCCCAGCCGCTCACCCTGCGCCAGACCGACACCCACCGGCAGCATGGCCGAGACCAGAGCGGTGAGGGGCGAGAGGACGTTCATCGGACCGATCGCGAGCGTGCGGTAGAGCAGGGCGAACGCGGCGGCCGAGGCGACACCGGACGCCGCGCCCCAGGCGAGGGTCGCCGGCGAGAAGGAGGCGCCGAGGAAGGGCCACAGCAGCAGCCCGACGGTGAGCGAGGCCGGCGCGGCGATCATCACCGTGCGCAGGACATGGGCCTTGCGGGTGCCGAGGCCGCCGAGGAAGTCGGCGCATCCGTAGGCCAGGGAGCTGCCCAGGGCCAGCAGCAGAGCGATCACGGGTACGTCCCTTACTGTCAATAGAACGACTGCACCGTACAACGCACCGACCGGAGCTGGTCAACCGAACGACTGTGTGGTGCAGTGCGGTGAACGCTGACAGGAGGGGAGACCGATGGCCGAGACCGAAGCGGCACTGCGGACGCTCGCGCACAACGTCAGAGCCGCCCGCACCCGCGCCGGACTGTCCCTGGACGAACTCGGCCGCCGCGCCAAGGTCAGCAAGGGCGCCCTGGTCGGGCTGGAGAAGGCCCAGGGCAACCCGAACTTCGCCACCCTGGTCCGCCTCGCCGACACCCTGGGCCTCTCGGTGTCCGCACTGATGGAGGGACCTGCCGAAGGCCGCGTCCGGGTGGTGGCCGCCGATACGGTCATGCCCCTGTGGGCCGGGGAGAAGGGAAGCGAGGCGCGGCTGATGCTGACCACCTCGGGACCGGCCCCGGTCGAGGTCTGGCGCTGGAAACTGGAACCGGGCGAGGAATACCCCAGCCATCCGCATCAAGCCGGCGTCGTGGAGACGGTCAGCGTCACCGCCGGACAGATGGTGCTCGTCGTCGACGGCACCGAGTACGCCCTGGAGACCGGGCAGACCGCCACCTTCGAGGGCGACACCCCCCATACCTACCGCGGCTCAGGAGATCGGACCTGCCACCTGATCATGACCGTTCACATCCCGCCCGGTCCGTCGCCCGCCCCTTGAACGGACGCGCGGTCAGACGTCCAGGCGGCGCTCGGCGAGCCAGGTGACGATCTCGGGGTCGTGGTGGTCGAAGAACAGCGAGCTGCCGGTGTCGAGCGTGGCGATCCGGGCCATCTGCCGACCGGTGAGCCGGAAGTCGAAGACGTCGATGTTCTCGGCCATCCGCTCGGCGCGCACGGACTTCGGAATGGCGACGACGCCGCGCTGGGTCAGCCACCGCAGCACCACCTGGGCGACCGACTTGCCGTACTCCTCGCCGATCTCGGCGAGCAGGGGGTTGGTGAACAGGTCGTTCCTGCCCTCGGCGAAGCCGCCCCAGGACTGGATCTGCACCCCGTGCCCGCGCATGAGGTCCTGGTAGCCGGCGCGCTGGAAGAAGGGGTGGGTCTCGATCTGGTTGACGGCCGGGGCGATCTCGTGGTTGACGATCAGGTCGATCAGCCGGTCGGGGTAGAAGTTGGCGACGCCGATCGCCTTGGCCGACCCCTCGCGGTTGAGGGCCTCCATGGCGCGCCACTGGCCGTAGACGTCGCCGAAGGGCTGGTGCATCAGATACAGGTCGAGGTAGTTGAGGCCCAACTTGGTCAGCGAGATCTCGAAGGCGCGCTTGGTGTTGTCCTGGGCGGGGGCGTCCTGGACCCACAGCTTGGTGGTGACGAAGAGGTCCTCGCGCGGAATGCCGCTGGACTTGACGGCACGGCCGACGGCTTCCTCGTTGCCGTAGGCCGCGGCGGTGTCCAGCAGCCGGTAGCCGGCGGCGAGCGCTTCGGAGACGGCGCGCTCGGTGTCCTCGGCGGGGATCTGGTAGACGCCGAAACCGAGGAGCGGCATCTCGACGCCGTTGTCGAGGGTGACGGTCTGCATGAGCGGAATGTCCTTCGCTGTGCGGGTGAGGGCGGGTGGTCAGGGGCGTATGAGGGCCTTGAGGACCCGGCGGTCGGCCATGGCCCGGTAGGCATCCGGAGTCCGGTCGAGGGGGAAGGTCTCGTCGAAGACGCGGCCGGGGGCGATGGTGCCGTCCAGGACGTCGGGCAGCAGGTCCGGGATGTAGGCGCGGGAGGGGCTGGCGCCTCCGGTCAGGGTGATGTTGCGCATGAACTCGGCCGGGCCGACCGGACCCTGCTCGTACTGGGGGACTCCCAGGCGGCTGATGGTGCCGCCGTCCAGGACCGCACCGAGCGCGGTGTCGAGGGCCGGGCGGGTGCCGACGGCCTCGATGACCTTGTCCACGCCGCCGGTCAGCTCGCGGATACGTGCGACGCCCTCCTGGCCGCGCTCGGCGACCACATCGGTGGCGCCGAACTCGCGGCCCAGGCCGGTACGCGCCTCGTGGCGGCCGGCGAGCACGATCCGCTCGGCGCCGAGCCGCCTGGCGGCGATGACGGCGCACAGGCCGACCGCGCCGTCGCCGACGACCAGCACCACATCGCCGCGGCCGACACCGGCGGTGACCGCGCCGTGGTGGCCGGTGGTCATCACATCGGACAGCGCCAGCAAGGAGGGCAGCAGCGCGGAGTCGGCGGCCACCGGCAGCTGGACCACGGTGCCCTCGGCGCAGGGGACGCGGACGGCTTCGCCCTGCCCGCCGTCGACACCGTCGAATCCGTACCGGCCGCCGTTGCGGCACGAGATGTGCAGGCCCTTGGCGCAGTAGTCGCAGGTGCCGTCGCTGTACGTGAACGGAGCGACGACCAGGTCACCCGTCTTGAGGCGGGTCACGTCCGTGCCGGTCTCCTCGACGACGCCGAGGAACTCATGGCCCATGGGGCGGCCGGTGCCGGTGGCGGGCATGGACGCGTAGGGCCACAGGTCGCTGCCGCACACACATGAGGCGACCACACGGACCACCGCGTCGGCCGGCTGGACGATCTTCGGATCGGGCCGGTGCTCGACGCGGACGTCGCCGGCTCCGTACATCACTGCTGCACGCATGAGGGGTGTTGCTCCAGACAGGGGGTGGACTGTGGTCGCGTCGAGGCGGCGTCAGCGTTCGAGCATCCGGGCCTGGGCCTCGGTGTGGGTGTCGCCGGCGGCGGGCGGCAGGCCGGAGAGCCTGTCGAGCTGCTCCGCGGTCAGGACGACGGCGTCGGCGGCGGTGTTCTCCTCGACCCGGCTGACACGCTTGGTACCGGGGATCGGGGCGATGTCGTCGCCCTGGGCGAGCAGCCAGGACAGCGCCACCTGCCCGGGCGTGGCACCGGCCTCATCGGCCAGGGCCTTGACCTGGTCGGCGAGTACGAGGTTGCGCTGGAAGTTCTCTCCGGTGAAGCGGGGGTTGTCGCGGCGGAAATCGTTCTCGTCGAACTGGTCGGTGGAGCGGACGGTGCCGGTCAGGAAACCGCGGCCGAGCGGGGAGAACGGCACCAGGCCGATGTTCAGCTCCCGCAGCACGGGCAGGACGCGCTCCTCGATACCGCGGGTGAACAGGGAGTATTCGGACTGGACCGCGGTCACCGGCTGGACCGCGTGGGCGCGGCGGATCGTGTCCGGACCGGCCTCCGAGAGCCCGAAGGCGCGCACCTTGCCCTCGGCGATCAGCTCTCCGACAGCGCCGGCGGTCTCCTCGATCGGCGTGTTCGGGTCGACCCGGTGCTGGTAGTACAGGTCGATGTGGTCGGTGCCGAGCCGCTTCAGGGAGCCCTCGACCGCGGTGCGGATGTTGGCCGGGCCGGAGTCCAGATTCCAGGCGCCCTCTCCGCGGTGCGAGACCAGTCCGAACTTCGTGGCCAGCACCGCCTGGTTCCGTCGGCCCTTCAGCGCCCGTCCGAGCAGTTCCTCGTTCGTGTAGGGGCCGTAGATCTCGGCGGTGTCGATGAGCGTGACGCCCAGCTCCAGCGCCCGGTGCACGGTCCGGATCGACTCCGCGTCGTCGGTGCCGGAGCCGGTGTAGCCGTGGGACATGCCCATGGCGCCCAGACCGATCCGGGAAACCTCCAGGTCACGCAGCTTGATGTACCGCATCTCGCCCTCTTCGCGTCGTGGCGTCGCACGGCACCCTCATCGTCGTCCAGGCCGGCGGATCGTGCCCGCGCTGACCACTCGTGTCACTGGGGGTGTCGGCGTCTTGCCCCTTCACCTTGGCCCGGATCGCGCCGGTGTGGCAGGGCGAGCTCTTCGGGGGTAACGACAGGGCCCCCCTCCCGGCTGCGCGGCGGATGCGCGGCGCGTGAGACTGGAGTCATGGAACCCCGGAGCGCGCACAGCGAAGGCGCCGAGCTGGGCCGCTACCTGCGTGCCCGCCGGACCCAGACCAGCCCCGAGCACGTCGGCCTGACCGTCGGCGCCGGCATCCGCCGCACTCCCGGCCTGCGCCGCGAGGAACTGGCCACCCTCGCCGGCATCAGCATCGACTACTACGTACGCCTGGAACGTGGCAGGGAGACCCGCCCCAGCCCCGCCGTCCTCGACTCCCTCGCCCGCGCGTTGCGCATGGACGACCAGGAGCACCAGCACCTGCGCGAGCTCGCCGCCCGGGCGGCCCGCTACGTCGCCGAACCACCGCCCGCACCCAGCCGCACCGTGCGCCCGCATCTGAAACTGCTGCTCGAGTCACTGCGCCCGAACCCGGCGTACGTCATCAGCCGCAGCATGGAACTGCTCGCCTGGAACCCCGGCGGCCTCGCCCTGTACGCGGGCCTGGACGACTGGCCCGTCAAGCACCGCAACCTCGCCCGCTACCTGTTCCTGCACCCCGTGGCCCGCGACCTGTTCCCCGACTGGGACCGGCAGATCACCGCATGCGTCGCCCGCCTGCGCGCCGTCGCCGGCACCGCGCCCGACGCCCCCGACCTCACCAACCTCGTCGGCGAACTCCTCCTCAAGAGCCCCGACTTCGCCGGCCTGTGGGAACGCTACGAGGTCACCGGACGCAAACCCGCCCACAAGACGTTCCAGCACCCCCAGGTCGGCACGCTCACCCTCACGTCGCAGTCCTTGCACGTGGAAGGGACCCCCGGCCAGCGCATCGGCGTCTACACCGCCGAACCCGGCAGCCCCGACCACGACGCCGTGCTCCTCCTCGACATGACCGCACCCCGGCCTGCGGAACGACCTGCTCCCGCTCCGAGAACCACCGGAACGTAGCCGCGGTCCTCGTACTCCTGAGGGAAATGCCACGCTCCCGGGACAGCGCTGCCGGGCCGCAGCGTGAGACGGGCGAAGGAAATGCTGGTCAGAGGCCGCCGGTGTTGAGCAGCCTGTTGGGAGTGTCGGAGCGCACGCCACGTACGACACCGCGGGTGGCCGTGCGGTCGAGCCAGACGTGAGCCTCGCGAGCCGTGGCGTGGGGGTGTGCCGACAGGTACAGCGCGATCACGCCGGTCGCATGCGGTGCGGCCCAGGACGTCGCGCCGTCGTTCTCCGTGGTCGTACCGCCGCCGGCGAGGGCGGCGGTCACCTTCTGGCCGGGGGCGTAAAGGTCCACGCACCGTCCGTAACCCGATCCGTAGGAACCGCTGTCGGTCCACGCGCGGTCGTTCGAGGTGGAGGCCGCCACGACGATCGTGCCGGGGACACCGGCCGGGGAGTGCTTGCAGGCGTCGTCATGGAAGTTGCCGGCCGACACCACCGTCGGGATCCCCGCGTCGACCATCTTCTTCACGGCGGACTCCAGAGCCGCCGACCGGTGGTCGAGGTTGAGCGACATGTTCACCACCGCGGGCTTCTGCGCGTGCGCGGTGACCCACTTGACCGACTTCACCAGGGCCGCCTCCGCCGCCGCGGGGGAGCCGCCGCCCTCGCTCTCGCACACGATGCCCTGGACCCGTACCAGCTCCGCCTTCGGGGCCACCCCGTACTTCGCCCCGCCGATGACGCCCGCGACGAACGTGCCGTGGCCGGTGCCGGCCTCGCTGAAGCAGTCACCGGAGTCCTTCGGGCCCACGAAGTCGGCGCCGAGGCGGGCACGTCCGCCGAACTCCTTGTGGGCGATGTCCATTCCGGTGTCGATCACATAGACGTGAACGCCCTTGCCGGTGGCCGTGGTGGTGAACTTCCCGTTGAGCGGCCGCGACCGCTGGTCGAGAATGTCGAGATTCCACGGCACACGCCGAGTCGTGGCCCTCGCCACGGCCGACCCGGTCCCGGACGACGTCCCCACGGCGCCCTGCGACGTCGGCGCCCAGCCGGAGGACGGCTTGTCCCCGAAGGGCGTCACGGCCGCCCCCTCCTTGTGCGAGGAGGGCGTCCCGCCTGCCGCCGCGCCGGCGTCCCCGCCGCAGGCGGAGGCCCCGAACACCGTTGCCATGGCCACCACCAGGAGACCGGCCTTCGTCACGTTCCGCGTCACAGCTTCCCCCATGTCCCCGCCACGTACACAGTCAGCGCACAAGACGACCACAGCGGGCGGGCGGTTCCGGCGGGGCGTGGACGGGTCCGTCCCGTGCCCGCGGCCGATCCTGGAGCGCGTGGCCTCCCGGATGGTGACGTGACGCCTACCAGTAGGTACGCGTGACCTTGTCGGGCAGTCGCCCCTGCCGCTCCGCCTCCCGGAGGATCGCCGATGCGACGGTCAGGAACGCCCGGCGGAGTGCCGGGTCCGGGTCGGGGTTCTCCACGTTCCCGACGTTCTTGTCGAGGACCATCCCGCCGAGGGACATTCCCTCCGGTGTGCAGGCGCGGGCGACCGACGCCTCCGGATCGATCAGGACGTTCCCGGTGGCGCCCTCGATGGTTTCCCACGCGTAGACGGATCCCGCTTCGAAAGAAAGGATCTTCCTGCACGTCACCGACGCTGTCACGGCAATGTCCACCAGTTCGCTCGTGCCAGGGACTTGACCACCCGAATCCTATGCCGTCCGCCGCGGGAGCCGTCTTGCCGCGCGGCAGCCGCGGACCGCTCATGGGCTCTGCCCGCCGGCGGCATCGCGCAGCAGTTGCCGTACTCCGCGAACAGGGCGGTATCCGAAGGCGTTCACCGCGGCGGTCGAGTCGTAGACCCGGTCCAGACGATCCGGCACGAGCCATCCCCGGTCACGGAATGCCCCGAAGACGTCCGGAGCCCGGCCGGCGAGGACCACGCCCGCGTGATGGTGGGGGGCAAGGCAGTCCTCTCGACGAAACGGGTGCGGCCCGGAGATGTTGAACCTGCCGGTCACCGAGGAGTGCGTCACGGCCAGCACCCCCGCCGCCGCGACGTCGGCCACGTCGACCGCCCGGTGCAGCAGGTGGCGGGCCCGTACAGGCAGCGGCTCCGGAAAGCATCGCGCTATGCGCAGCGTGATCGAGGAAACGCCGCAGGCGGCGACCAGGTCCTCGGCGGCCAGTTTGGTCTCGTCGTAGATGTCCCGGGGAAGCGGCATGAGCCGCTCGTCCACCCAGACCGCGCGCTCGGTGGGTACCAGGGCGTGTCCGTAGACGCTCGTGCTGCTGACATAGAGGACACGCCGCACGTCGAACCGGGCGGCGTCTTCGAGCAGTTCCGCGGTCACGTCCACATTCACGGCGCGGAACTCTTCATCGGCCACGCGCCCGACGTGCGGGGCGTGGAGCGCGGCGGCATGGACCAGGACGTCAGCCGGCCGTAACGCGGCCCGCCGCACGCGGCGATCCCGTAGGTCCGCGACGGCACTTGTCCAAGGTCCGGGCACCCGGTCCAGGCCACGGACCACCCAGCCGGCCGCGTCGAACGCCGCTGCCAGAGCCGATCCGACCCGGCCCGAACTCCCGGTGACCGCGACCACCCCGGCAGGGTCTCTTTCGCTCCGCTCCGAGCGCACCCGCTGATTCTGCCACTCGCTCACTCACTCGCGCGCGGACGTGATCGGAGCGGGCCGTTCTCCGCGGACCGGGCCGCTTCTCGCACACCTCGCTCACCCTCGCCGAGTCGGTCGACGAACCGTCAGGTCCGTTTCCGATCGGCGTGTTTCGAGGGAAGGAGTTCACCCACGAGTGCCGCCACCTGTTCCACCTCGATGAGGAAGCCGTCGTGGCCGTAGGGGGATTCGATCAGCCGGAGACCGTCGGCCGTGGAGATGCCTTCCGCCAGTTCCGCCTGCTGGGCCGGTGGGTAGAGGCGGTCGGAACCGACTCCGGCCACGAGGGTGCGGGCGGTCACCCGCCGCAGCGCGGCGCGCACGCCACCACGGCCCCGGCCGATGTCGTGGCTGTTCATGGCCTCGGACAGCACGACGTAGCTGCCCGCGTCGAAGCGTCTCACCAGCTTGGCCGCGTGATGGCCGAGGTAGGACTCGACCTGGTACCGGCCGCCGTTCCAGGGGTCCTCCGTGTCCTGGGGCGAACGTCCGAAGCGGACATGGAGTTCCGGCTCGCTGCGGTAGGTGACATGGGCGATGCGTCGGGCCAGGCCAAGACCTGTGTGGGGGCCACGGCCGGTGTCGTGGTAGTTGCCTCCGAGCCAGTTCCGGTCGGAGCGGATGGCGCGCAGCTGGATGTCGGCCCAGGCGATCTGCTCGGCGCTCGCCGAGGCGCTCGTGGCGAGCAGCAGGAGGGCACCGGTTCGTTCGGGATACGACACGGCCCATTCCAGAGCGCGCATCCCGCCCATCGAACCGCCGACCACCAGCGCCCAGCGGTCGATGCCGAGCATGTCGGCCAGGCCGGCCTCGGCCGCCACCTGGTCACGCTGCGTCAGGAAGGGAAAGCCACCGCCCCAGCGGTGTCCCCCCGGTGTGAGCGACGAGGGCCCGGTACTGCCTTGGCAGCCTCCGAGGACGTTCGGGGCCACGACGAACCAGCGGTCCGGGTCCAGGGCCCGTCCCGGTCCGACGAGCCCGTCCCACCAGCCGGGGGTGGGGTGCCCGGGTCCGGCCGGTCCGGCGACATGACTGTCCCCGGTGAGAGCGTGCAGGACAAGGACGGCATTGGAGGCGTCCGGCGCGAGTCGTCCCCACGTCTCGAACGCCAGCCGCACACCCGGCAGTTCACCGCCCGCCTCCAGCGGAAGGGGCTTCTCCCGCCTGTACCACCGGCGACGCCCCGGCGGGTCCCCCTCCCGCCAGGCACCGGTGGCCGGCGGGAGAGGTTCCTGATGCGGTGTCAGTACGGAGTTCAGGACGCGCCCTTGGCCGCGCGGAAGCCTGCCTCCAGGTCCGCCTTGAGGTCGGCGAGGTTCTCGATGCCGACCGACAGACGCACCAGACCCGGTGAGGTGCCCGTCGCGACGAGCTGCTCGTCGTTCAGCTGACTGTGGGTGGTGGACGCCGGGTGGATGATCAGGCTGCGTACGTCGCCGATGTTGGCGAGATGGCTGAACAGTTCGACAGCGTCCACGAACCGCTTGCCCGCCTCCACCCCGTCCCGCAGTTCGAAGGAGACCACGGCACCGGCGCCGCGCGGCAGATACCTCCGGCCCGCCTCGTACCACGTGCTGGACTCGAGCCCCGGGTAGTGGACCGCGGCCACCTCGTCGCGCTGCTCCAGCCATTCGGCGAGTGCCTGGGCGTTCGCCGAGTGCCGCTCGATGCGCAGGCTCAGTGTCTCCACGCCCTGCAGCAGCAGGAACGAGGAGTGCGGGGAGAGCGCGGGGCCGAGGTCGCGCAACAGTTGCACCCGAAGCTTGACCGCGAAGGCACCCGGGCCGAGGGCCGGCCAGTACCGCAGTCCGTGATAACTCGGGTCCGGCTCGGTGAAGTCCGGGAACCGCTCGGCGTGCGCGCCGAAGTCGAAGGTGCCGCCGTCGACGACCACACCCGCGATGGTCGTGCCGTGCCCGCCCAGGAACTTGGTGGCCGAGTGGACGACGATGTCCGCACCGTGCTCAAGGGGCCGCAGCAGATACGGAGTCGGGACGGTGTTGTCCACGATCAGCGGCACGCCCTCGGCGTGTGCGACGTCCGCGACCGCCCGCACGTCCAGCACGTTGCCGCGCGGGTTGCCCAGTGTCTCCGCGAACAGCGCCTTGGTGTTCGGCCGGATCGCCGCCCGCCATGCCTCGATGTCGTCGGGGTCGTCGACGAACGACACGTCGATACCGAACTTGGGGAGCGTGTGCCGGAAGAGGTTGTACGTACCGCCGTACAGCGACGTACTGGAGACGATGTGGTCGCCCGCGCTCGCGAGCGTCAGGACGGCCAGCGTCTCCGCCGCCTGCCCGGAGGAGAGCGCGACGGCCGCCACGCCGCCCTCCAGCGCGGCGATCCGCTGCTCGAAGACATCCTGGGTGGGGTTGTGGATGCGGGTGTAGATGTTGCCCGGTTCGGCCAGCGAGAACAGGTCGGCCGCGTGCCGGGTGTCCCGGAACACGAACGACGTCGTCTGGTAGATCGGCGTCGCCCGGGCGCCGGTCGTCGGGTCGGGCGTGGCTCCGGCGTGGATCTGCTTGGTCTCGAAGGACCATGCCGAGGTGTCAGGTCCGGCGGGCGCGTCCTCGGGGGTGTGGCCGGCGGTGACGGAGTCGATGGGCTGGCTCATGGTGCTGCTCCCTGTACGGAGGGTGGGAACGGGAAGGCGTGGGGGAACCACGGCGCCGTGGACGCGCGAGGGACCCACGGTGCCGTGGACGTGTGGAGGACCCGCTGCGCTTCGGACCACTGCCGGTACGGCGGCAGCGGTCAGCGCTGGGTGGTGAAGAAGATGCTGGTCAGAAGCCGGAGCGCGATGTCAGCTCGCGGCGCGACAACCGGTGGTGGTGACACGCGCGTAATCGACGTGGCGGCGGGTCACGAGCACGGTCATGAGCCCAGGTAACCACATGGCGGCGTCACGAACCAGCCGTACGGAGTGTCTCGGGGGTGTCGCCTCCGTCAAAGGACACGGTTGACGCGCTGTTCCGGGCGAGTGCCGGTCCGGCGACGGGACCGCCGTCCGCGGGTACAGGGCTCGGCGGGAACGAACGGCGCGCGTCTCGGTCCGCCCGCCCCGAGGACGGATGTACGGGCCGGGGGCGCGCCATCGGCCGACGCGGAATCGATCCGCCGGTCCAAGACGTCCCGAACAAACGGAGAAACCCTCCGTGTCCGCCATGCAAGACCTGCCCGGAATTCCTTGACCACCGCTGTGGACGTCTGCTGAACTCCCGTCCCATGAACCCGCACGTGGACCTGACCCGGCGGCGCCACATCGACCTGGCGCTCGTCGCCAGCACGTTTTGTTGTCGCTGACCCGGCAGGTCGTCCCCGGCAGCGATCGGTGCGCACCGACTGCGCACGTCGGCCGGACGCGGTGTCGAACCGCCCGTGCCGCACGGCTGTTCCGCGGGATCGCCGCATCCGGCTTCTGAGCGACCGCTCGCACCGCCTGACCTCACACCTCTCTTTCCCGGCCGCGGGCGGAAGCGTTCGCGGCGCTGGGCGGACAGAGAGCGCGAAGGCCGTACGAGCGGGCGGACGCGGTCGCTGAAGTACGGGCGAGCCGTCAGCAGGTCTCCGGGCGACAAGGCGGTCCGCCGTCGGGTTCGGCGATCCGGCGTCAGCGTGCCGATGGTCCGACCTGCCCGACCGCGCTTCCATCGTGGCCGTCGGCTGCCTGTCCCCGCGTCCTGACCGCCGATGCCCGCCCCGGCTCCGGTCGGACGGCCCGCGGGCCGGTCCGCCGTCGCCGCCACCCATCCGCCGGCACACGGTGGTTCGCCCACCTCCTCCGACAAGGACCCCCTCATGCCCGTGTCCCTCCGTAAGCCCACCGGCCGCATCGGCGCGGTGGCCGAGGGCGTCGACCTCACGGCGCCACCGGACGACCGCACGCTCACGGCACCTCGCGACGCCCTCGGCGAGCACAAGGCCCTCGCCCTCGACAACGCCGTTTCCGACACCGCCGTTTCCGACAACGCCCGCCTCGGCCACTCCGGACGCCGCAGCGGGCAACTCGCCGGCGACGCCTCGTATTACACCGGGTTCCTGGCGGTGGCGGCATGACCGAGATCCACATTCCGGCGCCGGGCGTCCTCAAGGGCCCGGACGCCGCGACGAAGACCGCGCGGGAACGCGAGGTGTTCCTTCCGCGCGGCGCGCGCCGCCGGACATCGCTCGCGACACTCCGCGACCGGCTGCGCTGGCCGCTGGGCATCTACACGACCCCGGTCGTGATCCTCGTGGTCTGGGAGGTTCTCGCCCGGGCCGGCGTGGTGACGAAGACCTACGCTCCGGCCCCGACCTCGATCGTGAAGTCCGCCGCCGACCTGTGGCAGCAGGGAGTGCTCGGGCCGGACCTCGCCATCTCGCTGCAGCGGGCCGGTATCGGCCTCGCGATCGGCCTGTCGGTCGGCATCGTCACCGGAGTCCTCGGCGGACTGCTGCGCAGCGGCGAGTATCTGTTCAACGGCGTCGTACAGGTCCTCAACACGATCCCTCTGCTCGCGGTACTGCCCCTGATGATCGTGTGGTTCGGCATCGACGAGCTCACCAAGGTGCTGCTGATCTCCTTCGGCGCCGGCGTGCCGATGTACCTCAACCTGTTCGCCGCGATCCGCGGTGTCGACCAGCGGCTGATCGAGATGACACGCACGACCGGAGCGGGCACGTGGCGCCTGGTGACGCGTGTGCTCGTGCCCGGATCCCTGCCGGGCTTCCTGGTCGGCCTCCGCTTCTCCCTCGCGTACAGCGTGCTGGGCCTCGTGGCCGCGGAAACGGTCAACGCCGACAAGGGACTCGGCTTCCTCATCACCCAGGGACAGACCTATCTCCAGACCAACCAGGTCTTCGTGGGGCTGGTGATCTACTCGCTCCTCGGTCTGATCGCCGACCAGTTCGTCCGGGCTCTCGAGCGGGTGCTGCTGCGGTGGCGCCCCAGTTATGAGGCGTCATGAGCAGCACGGCCGAGACCGGTTCCCGGCGTCGGACCGGGGCCGTCGTAGAGCGGGTCGTCCGGCGGTTCGGTGACCGGGTGGTGCTCGACGGTCTCGATCTCACCATCGCCGACGAGGAGTTGGTGGTCCTGCTCGGTCCCTCGGGCTGCGGCAAGAGCACGCTCCTGCGGCTGCTCGCCGGACTGGACCGGCCCGACGGAGGACGCGTGGAGGTCCCGGCGAAGCGAGCGATCGTCTTCCAGGCCGACCGGCTGCTGCCGTGGCAGCGCGTCCTGCGGAACATCACACTCGGCCTGCACGGACCCGACGCGGACCAGCGGGCCCGCGACGTGCTCGCCGAGGTCGGACTCTCGGGCCGCGAGAAGGCATGGCCCAAGGAGCTCTCCGGCGGCGAGGCCCAACGGGTCTCGCTGGCAAGGGCGCTGGTCTCGGAGCCCGAACTCGTCCTGCTCGACGAGCCGTTCGCCGCCCTCGACGCCATCACGCGGCTGCGCATGCACGACCTCGTGCGCGCACTACGCACCAAACACCATGCCGCCATGCTGCTCGTCACCCACGACATCGACGAGGCGATCGCCCTCGCGGACCGCATCCTCGTCATGAGCAACGGCGGCATCGGCGCCGCACACACCGTTCACCTCTCCGCCGCGGACCGCGAAGCGAGTGTGGCGCGAGAGGAACTCCGCGCCCGGCTCCTGGAAGACCTCGGCCTCGCCGGGCAGCACTGACCCTCCCAGATCCCCCAACACCCGTACCCAGCACAGAAAGCACAGGACATCCCATGCGCAGGACAACCTCCCGACTCATCGCCGCGGCCGCTCCCCTCGCCCTCACAAGCACCCTCGTCGCCTGCGGATCGTCCTCCGACACCACCGCGCCGCTGAGCAACGCCGGCAACGCGAGCAGCGAGAAGCACCCCGAGTGGAGCAAGTACACCTTCACCATCGGGGACAACGGCGGTGACGGCAGCCAGGCCCTGGCGAAACTGACCGGCGTCTTCGACAACGCGCCCTACAAGGTGAAGTTCGCCCGCTTCACCTACGGCCCACCACTCGTGCAAGCCGCCGCGTCGGGAGACATAGACCTGGGCAGCGTCGGTGACGTGCCGCCGATCACCGGTGCCGCGAAGGAGTACGGCTTCAAGATCGTCGCCGTGAACCGCTCGCTCACGCCCGACCAGGCGCTGGAGAACATCATCGTGCCGAAGGGCTCGAAGCTGCGGACGGCCGCCGACCTCAAGGGCAAGCGGATCGCCGTCCCGCAGGGCAGTTCCGCCCACGGACTGGCCCTGAACGCGCTGAAGAGCGTCGGCCTCGGCCCCAAGGACGCGAAACTGGTGTTCCTCGACCCGGCCGCCGCCGCGACGGCGTTCAACACCGGCAAGGTCGACGCCTGGTCGATCTGGAACCCGCAGTCGGCGATCGCGGTCAAGAACGGCGCGCGGATCCTGGTCAAGGGCCTCCCGCCGATCGACCAGACGAGCAGCTACTACGTCGCGAGCGACACGTCGCTGAAGGACAGGACCAGGCGTGCGGCCCTCACGGATGTCCTGAAGCGGCTTTCCCGGGAGTATGCCTGGGCCGTCAAACACCCCGATCAGTACGCGCGGGCACTCTCGCAGGAACAGGGCATCCCCCTGGCCGACGCCAAGGCGTCCCTGGCCGCCTACTCGAACCGCGTGACCCCGGTCGAGAAGTCGGACATCGAGCTGGAGCAGAAGCTCGCGGACGCCTTCCTGGAAGCGGGCCAGATCAGCAAGAAGGTCGACCTCGAGTCCATCACCGACAACCTCCTTCCCGCCGGCTACGACAGCTCCAAGTCGACCTTCAACTGACCCGCCGTCCACCTCGACAAGCGAAGGAGACAACCCGTGACCCAGACACAGCGCCGGCTCCACCTCAACGCCTTCCTCATGGAAGCGGGCCACCACGAGGCGGCCTGGCGGCTCCCGCACAGCAACCCCCGGGCGGACTTCGACCTGCGGCACTGGATCGAGCTGGCGCAGCTCGCCGAGAGCGCCAAGTTCGACTCGCTGTTCCTCGCGGACGGCCCGGCCATCGTCGGAACCGGCGAATTCCGGCCGCCGGGCCAGCTCGAGCCGCTCACACTGCTGACCGCCCTGTCCCAGGCGACCAGCCGCATCGGCCTCATCGCGACCGTCTCCTCGACGTACAACGAGCCCTACAACCTCGCCCGCCGGCTCGCCTCCGTCGACCACGTCAGCGGTGGCCGCGCCGGATGGAACATCGTCACCTCGGCAGGGGCGGACGAGGCCGCCAACTTCGGCCTCGACAACCGTCCCGGCCACGCCGAGCGCTACGCCCGCGCCGACGAGTTCCTGAAGGTGGCCAAAGCCCTGTGGGACAGCTGGGAGTCCGACGCCGTCGTCGCGGACAAGGCCGGCGGACGCTACGCCGACCCCGACCGGCTGCACCGGCTCGGCCACCGGGGCACGTACTTCAATGTGGCCGGACCGCTCAACGTCGAGCGCCCTCCCCAGGGTTACCCACTGCTCGTCCAGGCCGGCTCCTCCGAGGACGGAAAGGACTTCGCGGCCCGCCACGCCGAGGCCATCTTCACCGCTCACACGACCTATGAGCGCGCGGCCGCCTTCTACGCCGACATCAAGGCACGGACCGGGGCCGCGGGGCGCGACCCGGACGGCGTGATCGTCCTGCCCGGTATCGTCCCGTACATCGGGTCGACCGAGGCAGAAGCCCGGGCGCTCGCCCGGCAGTTCGACGAGCTGCGCGTTCCGGAGTACGGGCTGCGCCAGCTCGCGGCCGTGTTCGAGACCGAGCCCTCGGCCTTCGAACTCGACGCGCCCCTGCCGGACTTCATCCTCGCCAGGCCGAAGCTGGAGGGCGCGCAGAGCCGTGCCGACCTGATCATCGACCTCGCGGTCCGTGAAAAGCTCACGGTCCGTCAGGTCATCTCCCGGCTCGGCGGTGGGCGCGGCCACTTCGAGTTCATCGGCACGCCCGAGCAGGTCGCGGACACGATCATCGCCTGGTTCGAGGGTGGGGCCGCGGACGGGTTCAACATCATGGCGCCCGCCCTGCCATCGGGCCTCGCGGCCTTCACCGAGCACGTCCTGCCGATTCTGCGCGGCAAGGGCCTGTTCCGCGAGGAGTACGAGGGCACGACCCTGCGCGAGCACTACGGCCTCCCGGTCCCGGCGAACCAGTTCCGGGCCTGACCGACGGCCGGGCTGCCCGGTGGGTCAGCCCGGCACGTGGCCGACGGGAGATGCCGAACAGGTGCCGGTGGCACGGGCGTCGGCGAGGTCGACGGCCACCGCGGACGGTTCGTACGCCGACGGATCGTACGGAGCGGCGGCCGTCACCGGTTCTCCGGGAGCGGGTCGGCGAAGTGCCAGCCCTCGGCGAGCAGGCCGTCCACCGCCGCCACGGCGGTGCGCAACCGCTCCTCGGGGCTACCGGTGACCAGCAGGAACCGGCGGCCGGTGCGCTCCAGTTCCTCCCGGAACCGGCCGGTCATCCACGGGCGCAGGCGGGGCTCGTCGCGCAGGCCGTCGTCCTCGAAGGGCACACCCTCGTGGTCGGTGAGCAGGTACAGATGGCGCCGGGTGCGGGCGGCGACCGCCGCCACCTCGGGGCTGGGCGAGCCGAGGTAGCGCTCGTGCCAGATCGTGGTGGCGAAGGAGTCGGTGTCACAGAGGAGCACGGGGGAGCCGCGGCGGGCCGCCCGCTGTTCGTCGTCGTCCTGGCGGCGGGCGATGACGGGGAACTCCTCGGAGGTGAACTCCACTTGGGCCCAGTCGGCTCCGGGGTCGGTGGCCCGCAGGGCGGCGAGCCTCTCCTCGCTGTAGGCGCGCCCGTACTCGGGCACCCAGCCGGTGTCCGTCCAGACGCCGCCGCGCGCCCGGTAGTGGGCTGCCAGCGCCAGGGAGAGGGTGGTGGTGCCGGTGGACTCGGCGCCGAGGACGACCACGCGCCGGGCGAGGGCGGCGCGCACGCCCGGGCCGAGGAACGCCCAGTTGCCCACCGGATCCTTGCGTACGGCCGTGCCGGAGACGGGGTACGCGGTGCGGTCCAGGTCCACGCTGACCTCGGCCGCACCGAACCGGCGGGCCAGCTCGGTCCCGTAGGACTCGGAGGTGAACACGGCGTCCACCGCCTCCGGGACGGCCGCACGGAAGACCGCCATGTGGGCGTCCCACACAGCGGGGTCGTGCAGGTCGACCGCGTGGTCGTCGACGGCGCCGACGACCACGGCCCCCGGGTGGGCCTCGCGCATCCACGCCACCCGGTCGGCGAGCGGCACCGATTCCACGGAGGCCGCGCAGACCAGAACGGTCAGCCGGTCGCACTGCGCCTGGGCGGTGCGGACGAGATGGTGGTGGCCCGCGTGCGGCGGGTAGAACTTGCCGAGCACCAGGCCGTGCCGGTACGGGCGGGCTGCGGTGCTCACGCGGTCACCGCCGTCGTGGGCCGGGGGGCCGCGGCCACGAGGGTGCGCCGCCAGCCGAGGAGGCCGGCCGCGCACAGGGCGAGGAAGCCGACGTACAGCAAGGAGGTCAGGTAGAGGCCCTTGTAGGCGTACAGCGGGATGTAGACCAGGTCGGCGGCGATCCACAGCCACCAGGACTCCAGCAGCTTGCGGCACTGGCCGTAGGTGGCCGCAAGGGAGAGGGCGGTGGTGAGTGCGTCCCAGAAGGGGACGGTGGAGTCGGTTGCGCGGTCCAGAAGCAGCGTGAGGACGGTGGTGCCCAGCACTCCGGCGGCCGCGAGCCAGGTCCATTCGGCACCCGTCGTACGGCGCACCGGCAGGGCGTCGGCGGTGGCCGGTCCGCCGCCGCGGGCCCAGGTCCACCAGCCGTAGGCGGCCAGCGCGATGAAGACGACCTGGAGACCGGCGTCGGCGTACAGGCCCGCCTGGAGGAAGAGCACGATGAAGAAGACGTTGTTGGCCATGCCCACGGGCCAGTTGGCGATGTGCTGGCGGGCCACCAGCCAGACACAGACGGCGCCGGTGGCGAAGCCGAGCGCTTCGGTCCAGCTGAGGTTCCAGTTCACGGGACGACTCCTTAATGGTCGCCATGACTATAAATAGCGGGACGGGTGGAGAGCAAGGGATTAACCCGCGACGCCTGAGGCGGCGTGGGCCTCTCGGGGGGAATTGGTCGGATCGCGCTCGCGCTCGCGGCCGTGGTCCGGGACCTGACCGGGCGAGGGGACGGGAACCGCCGGACCTGCGTGGGGCGCTCCGGCGGCTCGGACCGCTGATCGCGAACGCGCCGCGCCGGGGCCCGCGCCCGGCCCGCCCGGTCCTTGTGGGCGGTGCCGTCAGTGGCGGCCGACAGCATGTCCCCATGACTCGCGAGGATCTCGACCCACTGTTCGCCGACCCCGCGGCCCTGCCCGCCGCCGACCCCGAGGCCCTTCGGGACCTGGGAAGGCCTACGGGCTGGAGCCCGACGAGAGCGGCCTGCTGCACCTGGGCACCTTCGAGCCGGCGTACGCCGACACCGGCCGGGTGCTCGTCCACCCCGGGACGGGCGTGGTGTCCATGGTGCGCAACGGCCAGGGCCCGTTCCCCCTCGCCCGGACACCGAGACCTTCGTACGACTGCTGGAAGCGGTGTGCCGCTACATGGGCGCCCGCTGGGACCCCTACCCGGGCGAGTGCGGCGAGCGGGACTTCCTGGACGAGGCCGCCGCTCTCGAACCGCTCTCGGTGAACGAGGAAGCGCCCGCCCAGGACGTCTGGGGGCACCTGTTCGCCGCCGTCGTCGAACTCGGCCCGTGGGGCCACCGGCCGAGTGAAGCCCGACTCCGTCCGGGGCGTGAGCGGGACGGCCCGGTCGTCGTACGGGGAGCGGGATCCGCCGTTGTCACCGATCCTGTGGGGGAGACTCCGGCCCGATGGGATCGTCATGTCTGATGCAGCCTCGCGCGCGGAGCGGCGGGTCGCGCTGGTCCGGGACGATGTGTCCGGACGCCTGGCGCTGGCGCAGGAGTTCTACACGCACTCCTCCGAGCCCTTGCGCCGGTACGGTCACGCCGAGCTGAGCTTTCTGCGCTGGTCCGCGGCGCGCGGGGTGCTCGCGCCGCGATCCGGTGACCGTCCGGGCAGCGCGTGGTGGCGTTCCGTGAACGAGGGGCTCCTCAGGGACAAGGTGGAGGCGGGCCTCCTGTGTGCCGGTGCCCCGGGGCAGGCGAGCGCCAAGAGCGTCGAGTACTGGGTGGACTGCGTGCGGGACCCGTCGCCCGCCGCCTGGTACCGCGCCCACAACGCCAGCATCGTCGCCGGTTACCTGCGCCATGAGGACCTGGCCGTGCCGGAGTCGCAGGTGGAGCGGTTCATGATGAACGTGGCCCTGTTGCGGGTGCTGTTCACCCACGCGATGCTGGTACGGCCGCGCCTCGCGCTCGGGTGGCTGGGGCCGCTCGGGCCACTGCTGGTGGACCCTCGCTACCGGACCGTGAAGTGGTTTCTCGACCTCGGCCGGTCCTTCCCGGCGGTGTACCCCGTCACCCTGCCCACCGTGGACACGATCCTCGACGAGCACGCCGTCGCCCGGATGCTCGACTACGGCGTCATCGCCCCCCGGCTGCCGGCGCTGTACGCGTTCTCGGCCGCCGCGCTCGAAGAACCCCGGCTGATGGCCTTCCTGGACGCGGGTGTGCCGGCCTACGTCTGGACCGCGGCGGAGCGACCGCTCTGGTACGTCGGCAACACGGGCGCTCACCTGCGGTTCATCGCCCGGGTGACAGGCACACACCTGAGCTGGCCTCCGTCACCGGCCGGGCGTCGCAGGAGCCCACGGCACGGGTCGACTTGACCCGGCCCTGAAGGACCGGACTTGGACGCAGTGCCCAACCGGTTGCTGGGCTGACTCCTCCGTCCAGACACCCCCTATGGGGTGACAGGGCCGCGTGACTCACGCCCCGCGGTCCACACAGCAGCGCCACGGGTGGCGATGCTGTGAGATGAGTTCCGATCTGCGTTGGCGACGATCTCCGAGTTGGGTGGACGCCCAGGAACGGAGTGTGACCCGTGGTGCCTTCCGCTGGAGGACCGGGCACCGCTGGTGGCGGCTTACTGGCGAACGAACTTGACGATGCGCCGGCTCGCGCTGCCATTCGGGGGTCTCGAAGTCGGCGGCGGACCGCATCATCGACCACCTCGGGCCAATGCTCGCGCTTCAGCCGCGCAAGCGGTTCGCCAAGGACAGCGTGCTCATCGTGGACGGCACGCTCGTGCCCACCCGCGCCCACAGCGTGGCCGGGCAGTCCAAGAACCACCGCTACTCCACAGCCCATCAAGTCGTCATCGATGCGGACACCCGCCTTGTCATGGTGACTTGTCGTGGTGATCGGCCGGCCTCTGCCGGGCAACCGGCAGAGGCCGGCCGCGGCTGGGAGGAAACCGGCGCCAAAGCCCCCGTCGGAAACACCACCACGATCACCGACGGCGGACATCAGGACATCGGCCTGGTGATCCCGCACCGCCGCGAGCGCGGCCAGGCCGGCCCCCTGGACTGGAAAGAAGCACACAACCGGTCCCACAAGCAGGTCCGCGCCCGCGTCGAGCACGTCATCGCCCACATGAAGACCTGGAAGATCCTCCGCGACTGCCGCCTCAAAGGCGACGGCGTCCACCACGCCATGCTGGGCAGCGCACGGATGCACGACCTCGCCCTCGGCGGATAGGCGAGCGGCCCCGCGCGGCGGCTGACCCTGCCCGAAACGACTCGGAGATCATTTACGAGACAGCCTTTAAGTTCCGCGTTCGGAATCGAGTGGGGGAGTCAGGAGCGCCATGTGGGACGGCCCTTTTTACCGGGTGCGGCGGGACGGGTACGAGATCTGTTTCGTGCCCGATGCGGGCGAAGCGCTTGAGGAGGTCTGCAACATCGACATGTGGGTGATCTTCGCGGACGGGCTCCGGTGGTCAGGGACCATCTTCACGCTCGCTGAGGTCCAAAGGCTCATGAACCGGTGGGCGACGACAGGTGAGGAGTTGAGGGGAAGCTTCTTCACCTGCCGGGACGGGCTCATCGTCCGTGACGCCGGCATCTCGGCCATGGCGAGAGTTGTGGATCATCTGGTGCGCGCAGGGGAGTACGAGACCGTGTTCCGCTCCGTAGGGCGCGCGGACTCTGACGCGGACTGATCGCCTCGATACGAACTATCGGCTGATGAGTCGTTGAGGTCGTGTCAGCTGCTCAGCTGGCCATTGAAGGGTGCTAGCGGGCAGCTACGGTCGTCGTGGTTGATGTACTTCGCTGCTGTACCGCAGGGATTAGGGCAGTTGCTCGCCCTCGACGTAGTCGGCTGCCTCGGAGCTGGGCGCGGCTGATTTGAGGCGTCGGATTGCTCGATAGTCGCCGACTGCTTTGTATCAGCTGGCGTACGGCGGTGAGCACGCACAGAGCCATGGCGCGGTCGGTCTCCCGTAGGGGAGGATGCAAGGGAGTGCCAACGATCGACAGCACGACGGGGTGAGGATGAAGCAGGGGGATTCTGAGTCTGCGGTCGGCGTCGACAAGCCGACGGGCCAGGAGGCACGCGAAGCCTGGGGCTCAGAGGCGTACTTGATCCTCGTAGGCGTTGCGCAGACCTACCACGCCGTGATCACTTACAAGGAGTTGGCGGAGGAGATCCAGAGCCGGACCGGCATCCGGACCAAGACTCTGCTGCACAACTGGATCGGTCCGGTTTTGGGTCGGGTGGTGCGTGAAGCCTACCGTCGCGGCGACCCACCGCTGACGGCTCTGGTGGTCCATACAGATGACGGCAAGGTAGGCAGCGGCTACAAGGAAGTTCTGGCAGTCGCTGGAGAGCCACCGGTAGATGACGAGCTGGAGCGCGAGCATCACGCTGCCGACGCCCGCCTTGCTTGCTATCGCCACTTTGGGGCGACCATGCCAACTGGTGGTGGTGTGCCGGCCCTCGCCCCCAGACTGCAGGCCGCCGTCGAACGCCGACGTGAGCGCACTGAAAAGCCTGCCCGGGTTTGTGAGCGTTGCTTCGTTCAACTGCCTTCGACAGGCATTTGCGATTCGTGCGGTTAGTCGACGACTGCTTCGTCCCGACGCAACTTGGCCGGAGGCTGTGCCTTGGGATGGAGTGCTGCTCACCTGTGTGGATGGTCCGCAGGCGTCCGCAGAGGAATCGTCAAGACTTGTGGATCGTGTCGGATTGGCGTTGATCCAAATCTTGCAGTCGGCGGCTCGCTGCGTTCCGAACGCGGCGGGTTCGTCCCCGTTCGGCGAGCAGGCTGAGGGCCTCATGCGAGGTGACGGCGAGTACGACCGTGGCCGTGCGTTGGAACCAGTCGGATGCGGTGGTGAGCTCCTCGGCGGTCCATGGCTCATCCAGCGCGACTGCTCTGAGCAGGGTCCACTCGCACAGCCGACGGGCGAGGAAGGGTCGGTCCCCGATTACGGTCGCGAAGGTGTGGGCCCAAGCGGTGAACGCCGGGTCGGTCAGCAGGTGGGCGGCCCGACGCTCAAGGTGGCGGTTGACTGCGGCCTCCGCCATCGATACGTGCGGATCGTGCAGGACGGTGGCCACCAGGGTGGCCTCGTCCGCCTCTGAGACATCTTCCAGATCCTGCAGGTAGCTGCGGTAGCGGAGGTGCTCGGGGGGCTCCTCGTCGAAGGGCTGGTCGGTCACGCGGCGAGCCTTTCCGGTCGCTCCACGAGTTGGCCACGTTCAAAGCGGGCGCCGGCTCGGACCAGGGCGACCAAGTGGGGTGCATTGACCGCGCGCCAGCGGGCCTGGGCGGACTCGATGAGCTTGAAGACCATGGCCAGAGCGGCGGCGCGGGAGCCGGAGCCCTTGGTGACCTTGGTCCGTAGTCGCACGGTGGCGAAGGTCGACTCGATCGGGTTGGTGGTCCGCAGATGGATCCGGTGCTCGGCGGGGAAATCGAAGAACGCCAGCAGGTCGTCCTCGTCGTCCGTGATCCGCTTGACGACCTTGGGGTACTTCGTCCCGTAGGCCCGCTCGAAGTCGCGGACGGCCCTGGTCGCGTGGTCCTTGTCCTCGGCGTTGTAGATCTCCTGGACGGCGCGCTGGGCCGTCGGCTGGGCCGACTTCGGGAGTGGATCGAGCACGTTGGCGGTTTTGTGAACCCAGCACCTCTGATGACAGGTGTCGGGGAATACCTCGCCCAGCGCTTTCCAGAAGCCGAGCGCGCCGTCGCCGACGGCCAGGACCGGGGCCCGCATGCCCCGGCGGGCGCAGCCCCGCAGCAGCCCGGCCCATGCCTCGGACGACTCGCGGTAGCCATCGGTCATAGCGATCAGTTCCTTCGTTCCGTCCGCACGCACGCCCATCAGTACCAACACTGCGGCCTTCGCCTCCTCCAGGCGTATCCGCAGGTGGACGCCGTCCGCCCAGACATACACGTAGTCGGTGGCGGACAGGTCACGGTCCTGGAACGCGGTGTGGTCGGCCTGCCACTGCGCGGTCAGCCGCGTCACCGTCGCCGGCGACAGGCCGGCCGCCGAGCCGAGGAACTGCTCGAGCGCGGGCACGAAATCCCCCGACGGCAGGCCGTGCAGATAGAGCAGCGGCAGCACCTCGCTGATCTTCGGAGACTTCTGGCACCAAGGCGGGAGAATCGCCGAGGAGAACCGCCTGCGCTCGCCGGTGGCCCCGTCGACACGCTTGTCGTTCACCCGGAGCGCCCTGACCTCGACCGCCCCAGCGACGGTCGTGACCTTCCGCGGCTGGTGACAGCCGTTGCGAACCACCAGACGGCGGCCGTCGCCATCTCGTTGATCAGCCAACTCGGCTATGTAATGGTTTACTTCCGCTTCCAACGCGGCGGCCAACATCCGCCGAGCGCCCTCGCGGACGATCTCGTCAATCAAGGAGCCGTCTCGCGTGGAGCCGTCGTCATTCACTACGGCGAGCACGGGCGTGCCTTCCCGACCGACGCGCCAACGTCGGCCTACTCGATGACCATCACAGGATCACTCGGGAAGGTACGCCCTTCGCGCGTCCCCTACACCGATCCACAGGTCTTGAGCATTGCTCCGGGGAACGTGCGGTACCGCGAGCCCGGAGGACTCGCACGGGACACGCATACTGCGCAGAACACGGGTCGACAGAGTCTGGTCTGCTTCACAGGTATGCCGATTACGGCGACGTCGAAAGGCTGGTGCCGCCCTGGTAACCGGGGCTGGAGGCAGAGCCCGACGTCGTTTAGGGGACTTGCCAACGGTCGATGCCTGGATGGTCCGATTCCATTTAACGTGGAGAGACACCAGTGGCGAGCAGTGCTGGTGATCTCGTTCTGCAGGAGCCCATGCCTCCGAGTTCTGGGTGGTCGATCAGATCAAGGCGTACTTTCCGGCGCCGGACGGGGACTTCGTTCTCACCGATCGGACGCTGTACTACCGGGACCCGTGTGGCGAGGTTTACGCGTTGCCCCTGTCTTCGATCACCGGATGGCGACAGAGGCGATCTGGTCACCATGAACATCTGCCGCCACGCTTGCAGCGCCGGATCTTGGAGATCGAGGTCAGTGTGTCCGACGGCAGGCAGTGCCTGATTGAGTCGGGAAAGATCTTCGCTCGGCAGATCCGCCAGACGGGCAGGATTTGTCGTCGCTGGTGGCGCCGTACGCGACAGCTGCCACGCCGCGGTTAGTCACGGAAGGCAAACCCGGAAGGCTCCCGCCAGGTTCGAAGCGGATCAACGGACCCAGGGCGGGCCGAGGCCGCGCGGTCGTCTGCCGGGCGGCCGCGCCGACTCGGTCTGCATTGCTCTTGCTCCGGAGGCTGGGTTGTGGCTAGCTGGCAACGGCGCCGAGGGGGGAACGAGCATGGGCAACTGGGTTGTGATCGCGGAGTATTACAGCGACGTGTCGAGGACCGAGTTCATCTGCCGTGGGCTGGAGACGAAGGACCAGGCACTGAAGACACTCCGTGCAGCCCTCCACACGTATGTACCGACCAAACATATCGTCGAGAAGCGGCGCCATGTGTACCGCTTCGCCGATCAGGAGACATACCTGGTGGTGATCAAAGGCAAGCTGACGGAGTGGGAGTGCACCTTGCGTATCGCGGAGCTGGTCTCGGACTCGGCCGACCCGGCTGTGGCTGAGCGGGCACGGATGGACGACTGCGAGGCAAAGGCGGCTGGCGGGCCGCAGGACCGGACTCCGCCCGGCTGCTGAGCGGCGGACCGAACTCCGCTCAAGTCAGTCGCCCTACAGAAACCGTGGCCTTGTGTTCATCCGGGTCAACTGCGGCGCTCAAGCGGCCAACTCAAGCACTCAGCGGTCAGATCAGCTGCTCAGTCACAGCCCAAATGGCACAGGACTCAAGTGGCCAACCATCGCTGCGCGGGGCCAACTAACGCTAAGCGTCGCACTTCCTCTCTCGCGGTTTGCCCGGAGCAGGCGAACAAGACCATGACAGAGTAGCTTAAAGCATGTGTAGAGCCTTTAACTTTGGGTGAGTTGGACTTATTTACTTAGACCATGTCCTATGTGGTGAGGCGGACGAACCTCTTGTAGCAGTAGAGGGCGGCGGCGAGGCCGAGGAATGCCAGGTAGTTGCGGGGGTTGGGTTCGTAGCGGGGGCTCAGTCGTCGGTAGCCGGAGAGCCGGGAGATGGTGCGCTCGATGACCCACCTGCGGCGGTCGAGTCGTCGCTGGACTCGATCCCCTTGCGGGCGATGCGAATGCCAATGCGCTTTCCCCAAAGCCATTTTCGCAGGTGGGGTATGTCATAGGCCTTGTCCGCGTGGAGTCGCTGAGGCTTGAAGTACCGTCCGCGGAACGGGTCGTGTTTCGTTTGGTGGCCCGTGACCATGGGCTTCAGCCCTTCGCTGTCGTGGACGTTTGCGGCGGGGACACCAACCGCCAGGGGCAGTCCGTTCGCGTCCGACAGGATGTGCATCTTGGAACCCGGCTCACCCCGGTCCACGGGGCTCGGACCTGTGTGTTCGCCCCCTTTTTTTAGCCCTGACATGGGCGGTGTCGAGGACGACGCGGGTGACATCGACGAGGCCGGCGTCGTCGAGCCGGTGCAGCACGGCCTCGTGCAGACGTCCCCAGACATCGGCTCTCGACCAGATCAGGAATCTTCGATGCGCGGTCGACTTCGATATGCCGAAGCAGGGCGGTAGTGCCCGCCAGGCGCAGCCGCTGACCAGGACGTAGATGATGGCCGCGAACAGCGTCTCATCAGTGGGTTGTACAAGCGGGCGATGCCGAGCACGTCGGCTGGAAGTAGGCTTCCCCAGGCTCGGCCTAGTCACTGGGGCAGGCTCGCCTGGGGGTGATCGACCTGATAATTCGTCATGGGTCCACGGCGGCAGCGGTGGCTCGCCGAGTCGGCAGAGCTCTGGCGCTGGTCGCTGTTGCAGCGCTCGCACTGACGGTGGTGCTGTTGTCGCCTTTCGTGCTGGAGGAAATCTCGGGCTCCAAAGGCGTGGACTGGAACAGACTGAGTCAGGTCGGTGCGGCGTACGGCTTCACGTCGGCGATCGTCTCGGCGCTGGCGTTGGTCGGCGTCGCGGTTTCCCTGGGCGTTCAGAACCGGCAGGCCAGGGCGGACCAGGTCCAGGGGATCCGCAGTTACTACCTCGAACTGGTCCGCCTGGAACTTGACGACATGGCACTTTTCCAGCCCGTTTGGGGTGATACGGACATTGTCGATCCTTATCAGCGGAAGCGCCATGTCTACGCCGACCTCATGATGAACTACGCGTGGATGGGCTTCGAAATCGGGACCATTCGCGAGAGTCTGCTGCGGGACATGCTTGCCGGGATGTTCACCGGAGAGGCTGGGCGGCACTACTGGAACAGGGCTCACACCTCGTGGATCGCCGGTTCGTCCGGAAGCCGTGTCGGTCGTCGCTTCCTGGCCATCGTGGGTGAGGAGCACGCTCGCGCTGTCGCTTCCGGACCACCGACTCACTCGCCCATTGCGTCCCCTCCGCCTGCCGCGCCGATTTCGGGGGCGTCGCCCGCATGGCGGACATCGGTCGGTGCCCTGATCGGTCTGGGCGCCGGCCTGGCTCTCGGATCGCTGCTACGTAGCCGACGCTAGGGGCGTCGGCCGCGGGCGAGATGATCACGTTGTGGCTGGTGTGATTACGGCGTCGGAGCCGTCTTGGACAACCCCGTTCTCCGGGCTGGGCCCGCGCAGGTTCGGCACGTTGGTGGCCGCACTGCGGCGTGAGGGCGCCGACGCGGTTCGCCGGGGACGGCCTTGGAGTCTGGCCCTGGAGGACCGGGTACTGCTGGTCGTGGCCTACTGGCGTACGAACTTGACGATGCGCCATCTGGCCCCGCTGTTCGGCATCTCGAAGTCGGCCGCGGAACGGATCATCGTCCAGCCCGGCCCGCTGCTGTCCTTGCAGCCACGGCGCCAGTTCGCCAAGGACGCCGTGCTGATCGTGGACGGCACCCTGGTGCCCACCCGCGACCACAAGGTGGCCGAGCAGCCGAAGAACTACCGGTACTCCACCAACCACCAGGTCGTCATCGATGCCGACACCCGCCGGGTGGTCGTGGTCGGCCGACCGCTGCCGGGCAACCGCAACGACTGCAAGGCATGGGAGGAATCCGGCGCCAGGGCCGCAGTTGGCCGCACCATCACGATTGCCGACGGCGGTTATCCGGGCACCGGACTCGTCATGCCCCACCGGCGCCGCAAGGACGAAGACCTGTCCGACTGGAAAGTGGCGCACAACAAGTCCCACAAACAGGTCCGTGCCCGCGTGGAACACGTCTTCGCCCGGATGAAGAGCTGGAAGATCCTCCGCGACTGCCGCCTCAAAGGGCACGGCGTCCACCACGCCATGCTCGGCATCGCCCGCCCGCACAACCTCACCCTCGACGGATAGTCGGGATGTCCACAGCCACACCAACCCAAAGATCATTTACGGGACAACCCTTAGGTGTCGTACTACGCGTGGAGCGAGCGCTTGGAGCCCGTAACAGGATCTTGCCGACGCCTGGTGCGAGGTCGGCCGGCTTCCTGGTGTTCCCCGTGGTTTCCCGCACGATCTGGCACGAGTCTGGCACGACCGCTTCGTCGGGGAGCTGCGCGGTCGGGTGCCGCCAGAAGCTGAAGTCACCTGGGAATGCCAGGTGTTCGCGCTGTGGAGTCCCCTATGCTGCCGATGATCATGCGCGGGTACGGCCAGGAGGCTTTCATGGGTGATGCGGAAACGGGCGGCGGGAGCGTCGTTTCGGGCGAGATGAACGAAACTTCGGATCCGGAGGGTATGGGTCACGCGGATCGGGAGGAATCCATAGGACGACGGAGACTGCCGAGCGCGGCGGTCGTGGTCGTCGGCCTCGCCTTCCTCGGCGTGGTGGCAGGAGGCCTGTTCTGGCTGTTCCAGGACGAGTTGTCCCACCCGTTCGGGGACGCCCGGGCCTGCGAGGGCAGCGACTCCACGCTGACGGGGAAGATCTCGCTCGGAGGCGTGCCGATCCCCGCCGATGCCACCGACGTCCACTACATCACGCAGGACGGCTTCGCCGAGGTCTCCTTCCTGAGCGACCGGATGCCGGACTATCTGCACCGCGCAGGACTCGTCCCGGAGGGGGAGCCTCTGTTCGACGAGAACTACGGCAGCGCATACGCGTGGGGTGAGGGCGGTCACGAGATGCCCGATGGACTGTGCGGGCCGGCTCTCAAGGGACCTGTCTGGAGCTATCACGGCAGGGGTCCCGGCACAGGTGTCAGCATCCTGATCGAACGCACCCCCGCCGGAACCACCCTCCGCGCCCCGGCCCGTGTCATCGCTTCCTTCGACTTCGGCGAGTGACGGATCAGCGGCCGAGGCGGACGGTCCCGTCGCCCACGGGCGCGCACGCTTCTCCCGGATCCGGAGGCAGATCCAGCCCTACTGCAAGGTGGACTTCAGCGCCCCAGCGGTCGATCCTGTATCGGCGGCGGGCATCTTGGAGACGGGGTGCAATGGTGTGCCACCTCGATGCGAACTATGGGCCGGATGGTCGTTGAGGTCAGTTGGGCTGGTCGCTCGGGCTTTGGGGCCGATACCAGTTGACCACGGTCACGGTGCTGCTGTACTTCGCTGCTGTACCGGGCGCCGTCGTTGCTCAAGCCACTCGCCGTGCACATCATCTCGGAGCCGGCGGGTATGGTGCAGCCGCGATCAAGCATTGGGTTCGGGGAGGGGCTTTGGGAGCGAAGACGGGTCTGCCCGTGTACTCCGACGAGGACGGGCCGGACCCATTGCGACGGGTGAGGTCGGCGTACCTGGTGCGGACGACAGGTGAGAGCAGCACTCGTCGTCGCTGCGTGGCGGCTGTCTCGGCCCGCGCGCGGTTTGTCGCGATGGCGGCCGTGTTCTTGGCGGCTGGAGGTTGCGGCGTGCTGGACGATCCGGTCAAGGACCGCTGGGAGTCCAGAACTGAGTTTTCAAGCTGTGGCGAGGTGAGATTGGCTCAGGGTGAGGAGATGCAGAAGCAGGCCGTTCGAGAAATCGCCTGCCTCCGGCGAGCCCTCAAGAGCGGTGAGGGCGCAGAACTGAAGGTGGCTTTTCCCACTGTGGAGGGTGACCCGATTCGCGAGTACTACCGCCTGACGCCGCAAGCCACGCTTGAGGTGTACACCGACAGCACGGGTGACCATTACTCGGACCAGAAGTGGTCGTTCGCTGAGTGCTACACCCCGGAATGGTTGGCTGAGATTTCCTGCGATCAATGACCCGGCCAACGCGATGAGGTCGTCTATGGCCTCCTGCCGACCGACTGGAACGCGCATCAGACGCTTTCAGGCTCGGCATTGGCATGGCCGGGATCATGCCAGCCAAGGCCGCAGCTGTTCTCTTCCCCAACCCCACCACTCGCCCCAGCTCCCATCCCGTCTGCCGTCGACCCACACACCGTGAAGCGGGCGTGGTTCAGGGCGTCAAGGTGGAGCGCCCTGCCGGACGAACGACCGGGACGCCAGGGGCCGCGTCTGCTCGGCTCTGCCTGGGTCGACGGCGGACGGGAGGGGAGCCCCCCACAACTTCCCGGAGGTGATCCATCGCCGGTACCACGGCTGCATCGACGGGCACGAGGAAGCAGCCAACGCGAAGACCGCAAAGGTGCTGGAGGAAGGGGGCGACGCGGTCTAGGCCGTGTCTGACAAAGATCATCTGGCGGGTTCGCGGAGACAGAGGATGAGTGCCGCGAGGTGGAGGCCTGCGCGGTAGCGGTCGGCGAGTTCGTCGAAGCGGGTGGCGATGGCCCGGAACTGCTTGAGTCCGCTGAAGCAGCGTTCGACCACGTTGCGGGCCTTGTACTGATCGGCGTCGAAGGCCGACGGGCGTCCACCGGCCGGCCCCCGGCGCTTCCGGTCGGCCACTTGGTCGGCGCGTTCGGGGATGACCGCGCGGATGCCGCGCCGCCGTAAGCCGACCCGGATGGCCCGCGAGGACTCCCCGGTCCGCAACCGCCACAGCACCCCGTTCACCACCTGCCGGTGATCCCGCCACGGCCGCCCACGACCGTCAATCCCAGGCAGCAGCGGGACTATTCGCCCCCGCGCCGCATCCGTCGACTCACCCCGGCCCACCGCAAGATCCATCATCAAGGCGCTCGCGGTCAGGATCACCCACGGGGTACGGAACGAACAGGCTCAGCCGGTAGACGGTCGGATGCGACAGGCGCCCGCAGAACGTGTCGATCCGGGCCAGCTCCCCGTCGAAACTCTCCTTCCCGGCACGCAGGCCACGGAGGTGGGCATTAAATTCCGACACGTCACGAGTCTCGAAGACCACTTCCCAGTAACCCTTGTCCGGAGCGGTGCGAGCGGCAGCCCGTACCCGTGAGTCCCGTTCCTTGCGTTTCCTCTTCCTCTGTCCTGGCACCGGGTCAGCATCACTGCCCCAGCCCACCACGGCAAGGCCATCGGCCCAAGCCGCAGACGCGAGAAACGATCATCTGTCAGACAGGACCTCTGTCAGACAGGACCTAGTGCCGCATCAGAGAACCTTTGCCCCGTAGTGGCGTGACGCGCCGTTCGGATGCTGGTCTGGGCGGAGCGATGTCACCAGCCTGTCCGGGTGGCAGAACGGGTACGCGTCCGCGAGATCGATGGCGACGAGGGGCAGCGCCGTTGCGGATCATCCGCAGAGGCACGGGTTCGGTGGTGACCTGGCGGCGGGCTCAGATGGTCCTGCTGTCCGCCCAGGCCATGTCCGTGACGAGGATCGCCGAGGTGACGTTCACCAGCGCGGACGGGTCCGGGACGTGATCCACAACTTCAACACCGATGGCTTCGAGTCCCTCTACCTCAAATACAAGGGCGGGCGCCCGAAGACTTTCACGCTTCCGGAGCGCCGGGAGATCAAGAAGATCGCCAAGTCCAGGCCGGTCGAGCACGGCCTGCCGTTCTCGACCTGGAGCCTGACCGAACTGGCCGACTTCCTGGTCGTCGAGAGGGTGGTCGACGACATCAGCCACGAGGGCCTGCGCATCCTGCTCCGCGTTGAAGGCTTCTCCCTTCAACGCACAAAGACCTGGAAGACCTGCCGAGATCCCGACTACGCGGCCCAGAAGGCCCGGGTCGAGCATCTCTACGCCCTCGCCGACGGCGAGGTCATACCCGAGGAAGACGAACCCGAAGTCGTGATCTGCGTGGACGAGTTCGGCCCGCTCAACATCCAGCCCCACTCCGGGCGGCAGTGGACCGAGTGCGTCGGCCGGCGCAAGGACCCCGACCGGGAACCCCGGCCCCGCCGACGGGCGACCTGCACCCGCCCGCACGGGGTCCGGTACCTGTCCGCCGCCTACGACCTGGGCAGGGACAAGCTCTACGGCTACATCAAGCCGAGGAAGAACCGTACGAGGTTCATGGAGTTCTGCCGTTGCCTGCGCAGCCTCTACCCGCCCAAGACCCGTATCGCGATCGTGCTCGACAACTTCTTCCCGCACCTGACCACCAAGAAGGACACCCGGGGCGGCGACCGGGCCAAGGCCGACAACGTCGAATACGCCTGCACGCCGACCAACAGCTCGTGGCTGAACCGGATCGAAGTCCAGTTCACCGCCCTGCGCTATTTCACGCTGGACGGCACCGACCACGGCAGCCACAAGGAACAGGGCAGCATGATCCGCCGCTACAGCATCCGGCGGAACAAGCACACTGCCGATATTCGCTTGCACGCCATCGTCACTCGGATCAACGTCGCCTGATACCTGACACCTGACGAAGGCAGAGACGATGACCACGCAGACCCACCCCGTCGACCACGAACTCATCCAGGCCGCGGCGCACGTCGCGCGCACTCGTTGCCGCGGCGACAACCACACCATGGCGGCCGCGGCCCGCGCCCGGGACGGCCGGATCGTCACGGCGGTGAACGCCTACCACTTCACGGGAGGACCCTGCGCCGAGCTGGTCGTCATCGGCGCGGCAGCCGCCCAGGGCGCCTACGAGCTGGACACGATTGTCGCCGTGGGCGACCGCGACCGGGGGATTGTTCCCCCGTGCGGCCGGTGCCGTCAGGTCCTTCTCGACTACTTTCCCGCCCTCAAGGTCATCGTCGGCGAAGACGACCGTGTCCGAACCGTCCTTGTCACCGACTTGCTGCCCGAAAGCTACGTCTGGGCCGACCACCAGCTCGACGCCGAGTAGACCCCGCCACTCAGCACGAGCCGGCACCGTCGGCCGACAACAGGGCGAACGTTGCTTGATGCGGCACCAGGTTCAATGCCGTTGCCGTACAGGTCTGGGGTTGGGGTCGTTCGATGTGGACGGCTTGGGTACCGGTACGGGTGGGCCGGGGCCATGCACCAGGGGCTTCACTCGTCTGCCACACCAGCTTCCGGACCCGCACAGCGGGTTGGAAAAGATTCACTCTGGCATCCGCGCCGCATCGAGGTGCGGAAAGACGATCCGTATGAGGTCGTCACACTCGCTGACACCGCCGCTGACTGTGACGGAGCGTCATCGGCGCATGGTGGCGCATGGTGGCGCATCCCAGTTTCACAGGAATCTTGGCGGGGGCGTCGCCGCCTTTGACCGCCTCCGCGACCAGTCGGTCAGCAATGCGCTGCTGCTCCGCGTAGATCGGCAGCGGTGTATCGGGTTGCACGATGTTTCCTTCGAACGCGGTGTTGGTCGCGCCGGGCTCGACGAGGAGGATCCGGACGCCATGCTCGCGGACCTCGTGGTCCAGGGATTCGGAGTAGCCCTCGACGGCGTGCTTGGACGCGACATACGCGGCCATGTAGGGCTGGGGGATGAAGCCGTAGATCGACGACGTGTTGATGATGCGTCCGTGGCTCTGGGCGCGCATGTGTGGCAGGACGGCCTTCGTCATGCGGAGGACGCCGAACACGTTGATGTCGAACACATGCTGGTCCTGCGTCAGGGAGCTTTCCTCGGCGGCGCCTGTCGAGCCGATACCGGCGTTGTTGACCAGGATGTCGATCCGGCCGAACCGGTCGATGACCTGCTGGACCAGGGCGGTGACCGACGCGTCACTGGCCACGTCGAGGTCGAGGAAGGTGACGCCATCGCGCGGGGTGACCTTCGAGGTGTTCCGGCTGGTTCCGACCACCTCGAAGCCCGCTTCGACGAGCGCGAGGGCGGCTGCCTCTCCGATGCCGGAGGACGCGCCTGTCACGAGTGCCACCGGCCGTGTTGTCGGCATCAGGGACTCCTTGAGTATTTGATCATGCTCATGGTGCTTCATGCGGATCCGGGACGCGGGCCGCCGGTGGCGCCAAGGCCTGCCTGACGGGAGCCGACGCGTGGGATACCCGCGGGTTCCATGCCCCTCGGCACAACTCCGCCGGGCAGCTCGGCGACACCAACCAGACCGCCCCGACCGCTGTCCCCAACCTGTCCGCCGGCGAGGACATCGCCGCAGGCGGCAAGGATGCCCTCGCCCTGGACGATGTCGTCCGGTCGTGTAGCTACTGAAGCGACCGCATTCGCTATTCGCTACAGCCCCCGGCTTCCCCTGGGAACAGTGAGGGACAACGAGAAAGAGCGGGAGTCGGTGAGACCGGCTCCCGCTCTCTCATCCAGGCATCCGCCCAGCTCAGCGCCTGATTCTTGCTGGCTGTGCGGCGAGCGCCCCGGCAGGATTCGAACCTGTGTACACGGCTCCGGAGAAGCGTTACGCGCCGCCGTCGTCCCGGGACGGGCCGCCCCGAATCGCGGTCTGGCACGCTGGTGGGGTGCAGCCCATTCCCGTCACGCCCGAGGCGCCGGTCGCCGTGCGCAACCCGCTCCTCACCCAGCGATGGCTCGACCTCGCGTTCCTCCACTGGGCCGTCGATCCCGAGGCCGTCGCGCCGCTGCTGCCGCGCGGGCTCGTTCCCGACACGCACGAGGGCGTCACCTACGTCGGCCTCGTCGCGTTCCGGATGGACGAAGTGGGATGGCTCGGCCTTCCCGGGGTGCCGTATCTCGGCTCCTTCCCGGAGACCAACGTGCGCCTCTACTCGGTCGACGAGCACGGACGCCGAGGAGTCGTCTTCAGGTCCATGGACGCCTCGCGGCTCGTGCCGGTGATCATCGGACGCCTCGGTTTCCGGCTCCCGTACCTCTGGTCCCGTATGCGGGTACGGGCCGACGGCGACATGGTCACGTACGAGAGTTCCCGGCGCCGGCCCGGCACTTCCCGGGCGTACAGCCGGATCGCCGTGAGAGTCGGCCGGCCCATCGCGGAGCCCACCGAACTGGAGCACTTCCTCACGGCCCGATGGGGCATGCACAACGCCTTCTCCGGCGGAACGGGCTACGTCGCCAACGAGCACCCGCGCTGGCCGCTCCACCACGCGGAACTGGTCTCCTGCGAGGAGAACCTCCTCGCGGCCGCCGGAATCCCGGAACCCGACGATCCACCGGTCAGCGTCCTGTACTCGCCCGGTGTCCCGGTACGCCTCGGGAGACCCACCGGCCTCGCGCCCCGCGGACCGGTCCCCGTCCCGCCCACCGCACCGGCGAAGCCGCGGACCGCCGGGTGAGGCCGGGTTCCGTCCCCACGACTCGGCCGGGACGCGGGCCGCTTCCGTTCCGGACGCGGTGAGCGCCGGCTCGCGTCCGGAACAGGTTTCCGCACCCCCGGTCCGTGCCGTCACGGACCGGGGTTCACTCGCACGTCATGGCCGAAGACGAGTTCTCCGGCCGGCTTCAGCCGACAGCGCGGACCCTTCGGTATGGACCCTCGGGTGTGGACGCGAGCGTTCGTCCGGTACCGGCCTCGGTGAGAGGCCTACTTGCTCAACGCGAAGCGCATCAGGGCGCTTTCGTCACCCTGCTTGATCTTTCCCGTCACGTTGATCACTTCGAGCTTCCAGGCACCGTCGACCCGCACGGCCTTGGCCACGGCGCAGGCGTTGTCCTGGGTGAGCAGGCTGGGCCAGACGTCCGCGACCTGCTGGGTGCTGCCACCGGTCGCGTCGTAGACCTTGAAACTGATGTTGCGTGCCTTCTGGAAGGAGCTTCCCTTCTTGAAGGCGGCGGCGACGAACACGATGGACGTGATGTGCGCGGGAATGCGTGCGAACTCCACCGAGACGGTTTCGTCGTCGCCGTCGCCGTGTCCGGTCTGGTTGTCGCCGCTGTGTACCAGGGAGCCGTTGCCCATGGGGTCGAGTGAATCGAGGCCGGCCAGGCGTACCGGGTCCGCGCCGTGCATGGCGACGGCGATCAGATCCAGGTCGGTGCCGCTCTTGCGGCGGAGCATTCCCACGACTCCTCCGCTGCTGCCTGCCGTGGCGTCCCACGACACCCCGATGGACAGGCGAGTCACTCCGTCCAGGTCGGCGGGTCCGTCTTCCTTGGTGAGCGTGATCATGGGTGGGCCATCCTCCGGTGAAAAGGGATTACACCTCGCAGAGTGTGCCTTGTCCTCGATCGGTTCCCCGCCTGGGGTCCCGAGTTGTGCCGCGCTGGAGTTCCGGGGCCCTCCGAGGGCACCTGCCCCTGCGCCGCTTTCCATCGGTCCGGCCTTCCGGCCCACCGATGGGCGACGGTCGAGCCCAACGACTGTGGTCCGCACGTCCGCTGTGTCAGGCAGTGCCCAACAGGTCCTGAAAACAGGGCCGTTCAGCCCCACGGCCGCAGACCTTCGGCATCCGGCACCGGCCGGTGTCCGGGACGAGAATGAGCGACGTCGGACAACGAACCCACCGCCCCGAAGGGAACCACCACCATGGCCGTGCACGAGCAGCCTCGCCGGAGCTCCGGCTTCCACCTGCCGTCGTCTCGCGGGAACCGGACCACCGCCGCGTCCGGGCCGGCCGCGTCGGCGGGTACCGGCACGAGCACCGCGCGGGCCTACGCCCTCGCGTCCCTGCGCCTGCTCACCGGGTTCGTCTTCCTGTGGGCCTTCCTCGACAAGACCTTCGGCCTCGGCTACGCCACCCCGTCCGGCAAGGGGTGGACCGACGGCGGATCACCGACCCAGGGCTTCCTCGGCTCCGTCGCGGCGGGACCGATGAAGTCCACCTTCCACTCCTGGGCGGGGGACACCTGGGCCGACCGGCTGTTCATGCTGGGCCTGCTCGCCATCGGCCTCGCCCTGGTCGCGGGCGTCGCGCTGCGGATCGCCGCCGTCGCGGGCACCGCGATGATGGGGCTGATGTGGATCGCCGAATGGCCCCCCGCCAGGCACCTCGCGGACGGCTCGCCGAGCATGTCCACCAACCCGTTCGTCGACTACCACGTCGTCTACGCCGTCGCCCTGATCGTGCTGGCCGCCGTCGCCGCCGGTGACGTACTGGGCCTGGGCAGGCTCTGGGCGAGGCTGCCGGTCGTCCGCGACCACGGCTGGCTGCGTTGACCCTCGCGGCGCGGTGGGCTTCGGGAGTCCCGTCCGAAGCCCACCGCGCCGTCACGTGTTCCCCGCCGGATCAGTCGGCAGGTTCGTCGGACCGTGACAGGTTGGCCCCGGAGGCCGGGTCGAAGACGTGCATGTGGGCGGTGTCGACCCAGAGTTGGGCCCGGCTGCCCTCGCGCACCTGGGTGGCGGCGTCGAGACGGGCGACGATCTGGTGTCCGCCCGCGCCGGTGTCGGTGATCCCCGAGTCGGCCGCGAGCTCGGCGAGTTCGGAGGTGGCGGTGGGCTGCCATTCGTCCTCGGTGAAGTAGGCGTAGACATCGGATCCCAGGGATTCGACCACGTCGATGTCCACGCTGAAGGTCGTACCCGATCCGGCCCTGCCCTGGTCCACCAGGGTGGCGTCCTCGAAGACCTCCGGACGCAGCCCCACGATCAGGTCCCTGGGGGCGTCGTGCCGCTCGAGGGCGCGGCGCAGCCGGTCGCCGAGTTCGAGGTCGCCCACCGAAGTGCGCAGGCGGCCTCCCTCCGCGGTGGCGTGCAGGAAGTTCATCGAGGGCGAACCGATGAACCCCGCGACGAAGAGGTTCTTCGGCTGCTCGTAGAGGTGTTGCGGGGTCCCGATCTGCTGCACCACTCCGCCGCGCATCACCACCACCCGGTCGCCCAGTGTCATGGCCTCGGTCTGGTCGTGGGTGACGTAGACCGTGGTGCTGCCCAGGCGTTGCTGGAGGCGGGAGATCTGGGTGCGCATCTGGACGCGGAGCTTGGCGTCCAGGTTGGAGAGCGGCTCGTCCATCAGGAACGCCTTCGGGTCGCGCACGATGGCCCGCCCCATCGCCACCCGTTGGCGCTGACCGCCGGAGAGGTTGGCGGGCTTGCGGTCCAGATGATCCGTCAGGTCGAGGATGCGGGCGGCCTCTTCGACCTTCTCGCGGATGGCCGCCTTGTCCACCTTGGCCAGCCGGAGCGCGAAACCCATGTTGTCGCGCACGCTCATGTGCGGGTAGAGGGCGTAGCTCTGGAAGACCATGGCGATGTCGCGGTCCTTCGGGCTCCTGTCGTTGACGACCTGCCCGTCGATCAGGAGGTTGCCCTCGGTGATGTCCTCCAGCCCGGCGATCATGTTGAGGGTGGTGGACTTACCGCAGCCGGACGGGCCGACGAGGATGACGAACTCGCCGTCGCCCACAGTGAGGTTGACGTCCTTCACCGCCACCGCACCATCGGGGTAGCGCTTGGTGATGCCTTCGAGAACGATCTCTGCCACGGTCGGTCCTTCTTGTCCTGACGAACGGCTGCCGCCGGTCAGCCCTTGACGGCTCCGGAGGTGAGCCCGGCCACGATGCGCCGCTGGAAGAGCAGCACGAAGATGATGATGGGGATGGTGATCACCACGGCGGCGGCGGCGATCGAACCGGTGGGCTGGGCGAACTGACTGCTCCCGGTGAAGAAGGCGATGGCCGCCGGCACGGTCCGGGCCGCCGAGGTCGAGGTCAGCGAGATGGCGAAGAGGAAGTCGTTCCAGCAGAAGATGAACACCAGGATCGCGGTGGTGAACACGCCCGGCGCCGCGAGCGGAGCGATCACCAGCCGGAACGCCTGCGCCGGGGTGGCCCCGTCCACCTTGGCCGCCTTCTCCAGGTCCCAGGGGATCTCCCGGAAGAAGGCCGACAGGGTGTAGATGGCGAGCGGCAGGGAGAAGGTCATGTACGGGATGATCAGACCGGTCCAGGTGTCGAAGATGCCGATGATCCGCTCGATGTTGAACAGCGGCGAGACCAGCGAGATGGGCGGGAACATGGCGATCAGCAGCGACATGCCGATCAGCAGGCTCTTGCCGGGGAAGCGGAGCCGGGCGACGGCATAGGCCGCCATGGTGCCCAGCACCACCGCGATCACCGTGGAGATCAGGGCGATGCCGATGGAATTGATCAGCGCGCGGGTGAACTCGGAGGTCTGGAAGATTCCGCGGTAGTTCTCCCAGGTCCACTCGGTCGGGATGAAGCTGCCGTCGGTGAGGGTGCTGGGGGCCTTGAAGGACAGGGAGATGATCCAGCAGACCGGGAACAGGGCATAGACGATCACGATGATGTTGACCAGGGCCCACCCCGTCATCCGTCGTCGTCCGGCGGCGGACATCAGCGTCCCCCTTCCTGAGAGCCGGGCGCGGCCGCCCCGAACAGTTTGATGAAGGCGAAGGCGATCAACGCCACGCACAGGAAGATGAGTACGGAGATGGCCGAGCCGATGCCGAGGTTGAGCGCGGTGAACAGGTTGTCGTAGCCCAGGATGGACACCGAGCCGGTGTTGTGCGCGCCGGACGTGAGGATGTAGATGTTGTCGAAGATCCGGAAGGCGTCCAGGGTCCGGAAGAGCAGGGCGACCAGGATGGCCGGCTTCATCAGGGGGACGGTCACCAGGAAGAAGCGCTGCCAGGCTCCGGCGCCGTCCACCTGGGCCGCGCGCAGCGTCTCCTCCGGCACCAGGGCGAGGCCGGCGAGCAGCAGCAGGGCCATGAACGGGGTGGTCTTCCACACCTCGGCCAGGATGATCAGGCCGATGGCGGGCCACTGTTCGGTGAGGGGAGCGTCACCGGAGGGCAGGAGATCGGCCAGGTAGCCGGTTTCCGGGGTCCAGGCGTACTGCCAGGAGTAGGCGGCGACCACGGTGACGATGCCGTACGGGATCAGGATGGCGGTGCGAACCGTCCCGCGGCCGAAGATGGTGCGGTGCATCACCAGCGCCAGGGCGAATCCGAGGACGAGTTCCACGAGCACGGAGATCACGGTGATGAACACCGTCACCCACAGGGCCTGCCACCAGAACTCCGAGGACAGCACGGCGCCGTAGTTGCTGAGGCCGACGAACTCCGCTTGTTGCGGGAAGCGCAGGTCATAGCGCTGGAGTGAGAGGTAGATCGCGTAGACGATGGGGTAGGCGGTGACGGCGAGCATGACGATCACGGCCGGTGCGCACAGCAGCCAGCCCAACCGGCGCTCCTGCCGGGCCCCTTCGGACAGAGCACGGCCGTCCTTGGGTTTTGTCGCCTTCTTGGGGGCGGCCGGAGCCGACGGGGTCACGGGATCAGCCCCTTCGAGTTGAGGGCGTCCTCGATCTGGCCGCTGATCTTCCGCACGTCCGGTCTCGGCTCGATCCCGTTCGGCGGCGACAGGGTGTGGGAGATCGCGATGGACACGTTCTGGTAGGCGGGTGTCTTGGGCCGGATGCTGGCGTTCTCCAGGGCCGCCAGAACGGTGGAGGCGAAGGGGTAGTTCTTGACCAGGGCAGGGTCCGAGTAGAGCGGGCGGAGCGTCGGCGGAAGCCCGCCCTCGAGCGCCGCGGTCAACTGGTTCTGCCGGTTCCGCAGGCACAGCGCCGCCTCGAAGGCGAACGCGGAGTGGCGGGAGTAGGCGCCGATGGCCAGGTCGATGCCGCCGATGGTGGGCTTGGCCGGCCGGCCCTTTTCGACCCCCGGGTAGGGCGCCCACCGGAACTGCTCGAAGAGCTTGGGGTTGTTGGCCTTCATCGAGGGATACACGAAGGGATAGTTGATCTCGAAGGCCGCGCTGCCGGACTCCATGGCCAGCCGGTTCTGGTCCTCCATCTGATTGGACAGGGAGGGGTCGGCTGCCGCCGAGGTGGCCAGGGTCTTCATGACGGAGGCCGCGCGTACGGCGGGCGGGCCCAGCCTGGGAGCCGTGGCGGTCGCGTTCAGGATGGAGCCGCCGGCGCTCTCCACCAGCGTGTTGAACCAGACCGTGAGTCCTTCGTACTGCGCGCCCTGGATCTCCACGTAGTGCGGTTTGCCCTGCTTCGCCAGGCGGCCGGCCATCAGGATCATCTCGGCCCAGGTCTCGGGCGGAGTGGGGACCAGGTCCTTGCGGTACCAGAGCAGTTGGGTGTTCGTGTTGTACGGGACGGCGTACAGCCGGCCCTTCCAGGTTGCCGTCTGCAGCGGGACCTCCAGGGTGTCCCGGGTGGCCGCGGCGCGGTTGCTTCCCGTCCACGGCAGGATCCACTTGGCTTCCGCGAACTCGGCGGGCCAGGTGACGTCCAGCCCGATGATGTCGACCGTGTCGTCCTTGGCGGCCAGCCGGCGCACCAATTGCTGGCGCTGCCCGTCCGCCGTACGGGGCAGTTTGTTGTAACTGATCCGGTAGCGCCCTCCGGACTGCTTGGAACAGGCGCTCGCCGCACTGGCCAGCGCACCGGAATCATCCGGGAAGTTGTACCAGTTGAGGGTCACCGGCCCCCCGCCTCCGCTCCCGCAGCCGGCGAGCAGAACCGCCGACAGGCACAGAGCGAGCAGAACCCGCAGGAGGCCACGGATGCCGGACGACAGCGCCACGCTCACACTCCTTCCGGACCACTACGAGAAATCCGGACAAGAAGAGGAAGACCGGACGCGCGACAGACTAGGCCCGCGACCGGCATAACCCCTCACGCCTCACCGACTTGTCATCCGATCGGCCGCGGAGAAGGCTTCGGGGGCGGGCGTTCGCCCGCCGACGCGTTCGGCCCCGCGTCGGTGCAATGTGATTGACTTCGCGGTTCAGTGGAACGTACGTTCGCCGGTATGGCTCATGACGAATCCACACGTGCGGCACGTCTGCTGGACGCCCAGGCCAAGGCCGAGCGGCTCTTCGCCGAGATCGAGGCGCGTGGCCTGGTCGCGGCCGGGGAGGGGGAGCGGGCGGTCAGCGACCGAGTGCGCGATCTCGCGAACGAACTCTTCGGCACCACCCGCCACTGGCACAAGCGGATCGTGCGCTCCGGCCCGAACACCCTGGCGCCGTACCGGGACAACCCTCCGGACCGCGTCATCGCCGCGGACGACATCGTCTTCGCCGACTTCGGTCCGATCTTCGAGGAGTACGAGGCCGACTTCGGCCGTACCTTCGTACTCGGCGACGATCCGCTCAAGCACCGGATGCGGGAGGACCTGCCCAGGATCTTCGCCGCCGGCAGACGCTACTTCGCCGAGCACGACGACATCACCGGGAGGCAGCTGTACGCGGAAGTGGAGCGGCTGGCCACCGAGGCCGGGTGGGAGCCGGGCGGATGGCACGCCGGACACCTGGTCGGGGAGTTCCCGCACGAGGTGATCGACGGCGCCGACGCGGAGTCGTACATCACCGCCGCCAACGACACCCCGCTGCGCCGCACCGACAAGGCCGGCCGCACCTGCCACTGGATCCTGGAGATCCATCTCGTCGACCGGGAGCACCGGTTCGGCGGGTTCTACGAGGAACTCCTCACCCTCTGACACGTCGTGTGACGAGCCTCTCGCCTTGGTTAGCCTCCAGCCATGGCACCTGACAGCGGCCCGTACGGACGTGAGCGAACAGCCCGGAGCGCCCCCGCGGCCGGTACGGGGTCGATCTTCGACGTCGTCGTCGACCGCAGGAACAGCAACTCCATGAAGTGGGCCAGTGCCCACGAGTTCCTGACGCCCGAGGAGATCGCGGCCGACCCGCTGCCGATGTGGGTCGCGGACACCGACTTCAAGGCGCCCCAGGCGGTGATCGACGCGCTCCACGAGGCCGTGGACCACGGCGTCTTCGGCTATCCGGGTGGCGCGACCGACAGCTACCTCGACGCCGTGACCGGCTGGCAGGCCAAGCGGTTCGGCTGGGAGGTGCCCCGGGAGTGGGTGACGCAGACCGCGGGGATCATCACCACGCTCAAGACGGTCGTGCAGGCGTTCTCCGCACCGGGCGATTCGGTGCTCATCCAGCCCCCGGTCTATGTGCATTTCCATGAGGACGTCCTGCTGAACGGCCGTCACCTAGCGTTCGCGCCGCTGCAGCGGACCGACGACGGCTACCGGTTCGACGCCCGGGTGTTCGAGGCCGCCATCCGTCCCGACACGAAGCTGTTCATCCTCAGCCATCCGCACAACCCGACCGGGAACGTGTGGACCGAGGACGAATTGCGGACCATGGGCGAGATCTGCGCCCGGCATGACGTCCTGGTCATCTCCGACGAGGTCCACCAGGACCTCGTCCTCGACCCGGACCGCAGACACGTTCCGTTCGCCTCGCTCGGTCAGGAGTTCGCACGCAACAGCATCACCTGCACCTCTCCCAGCAAGACGTTCAACCTTCCCGGCCTCCAGAGCGCCAACGTCTTCGTGCCGGATCCCAGGCTGCGGGCAGAGCTGGAGCGCCAGTACGACCGCAATGTGTTCCCGCTGGTCAACGTACTGGGCATGGTCGCGGCCGAGGCGGCCTACGCGCACGGTGAGCCGTGGCTGGAGGAGTTGCTCACCTACCTGCGCGGCAATCACGCGCACTTCGCCCGGGCGGTCAACTCCGCGACCTCCAAGGTGCGGGTCCTGCCGGCCGACTCCCTGTATCTGGCGTGGATGGACTGCCGGGGACTGGGGATGGACGCCGAATCGCTGGACAGGTTCATGCTCACCAGGGCCCGGCTGTGGCTGGACAAGGGGCAGAAGTTCGGGGCCGAGGGGCACGGCTACATGCGGGTGAACCTGGGCTGCCCCCGCTCCACGGTCGACGAGGCCGTGGACCGCCTGCTCACGGCCGTCGAGAAGCTGTGAGTACGGTGCGCGAGCCGTGGCCCGGGCCTTCCGGGACGCCGTGACCATCGCCGTCGTCGATGAGGGACTCCGCGCAGAGGTCAGGAGTAGGCCATGGGGCAGCCGCGCCGCACCGAGTGCTGGGCGGCGCGCAGCATCAGTGCGACGTAGAAGGCTGCGTCCAGGTCATCGCTCCAGGGGCCCGGCCGGGCGGCGGCCAGTCGCTTCGCCGCTCCGTCCATGAACCACATGGTCAGATCGAGGTTGTGGCACATGCGTGGCGTCTCGGCCGGGAGGCCGATGGCCGCCGCCAGCCTTTCGGCTATCGCCAGTACCTGGGGAGCGCCGGCGACCACGGTCGACGCCTCCGCGTAGCCGGAGCCGAGGGGCAGCCGGATCGTCTCGTCGAGCGAGAACGGCACCAGCACGGTCCAGCCGTAGAAGGTCTCTTCGTCCTCTCGGGACAGGTGAGCCCGGCACAGTGCCACGAACCCGTCCATCGAAGGAACCATCTTCTCCTCGAAGGCCTGCCTCGAACCGCGGACGAAATCCGCCTCCTCGGGCACGGACTCATAGGGCGGCAGCCCCTGTCGCCGCAGCTCGTGGTTCAGCGCCGTGGCGGTCTCCCCCCACCCGTCCTCGCCCTCGGTAAACCAGTCCTCCGCGCAGACACTGATCAGATAGAGACCCATGGCCGCAACGTACAGCGCGCCACTGACACTCCGGACGTCTGACGGATCGTCCGTCAGAGCCCGTAGCTCTTGCCGATCACGTCCCGCTGGATCTCGCTCGTCCCGCCGTAGACGGTGGAGACGACCGCAGCCCGCAGATGGCGTTCCATGTCGTACTCGGTGGCGTAGCCGTAGCCGCCCATCATCTGCATGCCTTCGAGGGCGGCCCGCTTCGCGGTCTCCGTGGCCTTGAGTTTGGCCATGGACGCCTCGCGGGGGAAGAGCCGGTCCGGTTCGGCGTCGCAGTCCGCGGCCACCTCCCGGACCAGCAGCCGGGTGCACTCGATCTCCGTGGCGAGGTCGGCGATCCGGTGCCGCAGGGCCTGGAACGAGCCGACGGGCCGGCCGAACTGTTCGCGCTCACGGACGTGGGCGAGGGCGTCGTCGAAGGCGCGGCGCGCCAGGCCGAGCATGTTGGCGGCGAGGAAGAGCCGCTCGTGGTTCAGTCCGGCCATGAGCTGCCGCCAGCCGTTGTCGACCTCGCCGACGACGGCGTCCGCGGGCAGTCGCACGCCGCTGAAGAAGACGTCGTTGACCTCCCGGCCGCCCATGGTCTCGATGCCCCGGATCTCCACCCCGGGCGTGCCGGCCGGAACGTGGAACATGGTCAGGCCGGCGTGCTTGGCCGCGCCGGTGCGGGCCACGAGCAGGATGCTGTCGGCCAGATGGGCGTTGGAGATCCAGGTCTTCTGCCCGTCGATCAGCCAGTCGCCGTCCGGTCCTCGTCGCGCCCGGCAGCTCAGGGCGCCCACGTCGGAGCCCGCCCCGGGTTCCGACATCGCGATGGCGAGGACCGCGCCCCGCACGGCGCCGGCGAGCACCTCGGCCCTCTGCCGCTCGGTGCCGAACCGTTCGTACGCCTTGGCGGTGATCACGGTGGTGATGAAACCGCCCGCGGGGACCATTCCGTAGGACGTCTCCTCCAGGAAGAGGCAGGCGTCGGCCAGTCCGCCGCCTGCCCCTCCGTACTCCTCCGGCAGGCAGACCCCGAGCCAGCCGAAGTCGGCGAGCCTGGCGTAGACCTGGGCGTTGTGCGGATCACGGCCGTTCCCGGTCAGCGCGTCGCGCTGGTCACGCGTGCCGCACTCGCGTTTGGCGAAGTCGCGGACGGCGGCGACGAAGTCGGCCTGCTCCGGGGTGAGTCGAGTGCTCATGGGGTCCTCCGGGTTCGGGATGGGTCACAAAGAAACGCGGCGGGTCGCATGACCTCTTGAGCGTGACCGGATCCGTCCCTCGTCGCCGTCCCGCCTGGACGCGAAGGCGCGTGTGGGGCAGGGCGCACGGGACGAACAGGACGGCGCCGCGTTTCCCGTGCGGACGGCCCGCTCCCTGGGTATGCGTCTGGTATGGATGCATATGTCACTCGCGAGGGGTCCCGCCATGAGGAGTCCCTTTCGCAGGGCCGGGAGCGATGGCCGCGAGATTTCGGGAGTCGTGGATGAGTCGAAGATACAAAAACTATTGACTTGTTTCACGGGGCGCGTCAATACTCCGGACACAACGGAGAAACGGAAGCGTCATGGCTCCTCTGCCGCACCTGCCCACCCAGCCCGAACCCGTACAGCCCAAGGGAGTCGAGACGTCCTCCGCGGTGAGGGCACCGCGTCGGGGCGGAACGGCCTGGCGGTACTTCGGGGACGCCCGTGCCACCCTCATGGCGCCCCAGCTGCTCCTGCTCCAGGTCGCACACCCCGTCGTCGGCGCCGGCGTCGAGGACCACAGCGACTTCCGCGCCGAACCCTGGCCCCGGCTGATGCGCACCCTGTTCTCGCTGAGCACCGTGATCTACGGAGGGCAGCGCGCGGCCACCGAAGAGGCACGGCGCCTGATCCGGGTGCACGCCGGAATGAAGGGGACCGACTCCGCGGGCCGCCGCTACCGCGCGCTCGATCCGGAGGCCTATCACTGGGTGCACGCGACCCTCGTCAAAGGGCCCGTCGACGCGCAGAACCTGTTCGGCAAGGGCATGACCGCACAGGAAACGGAGGAGTACTACCGCGAGATGCGGGACGTCGGACGGGTCTGGGGCCTCAAGGACCACCATCTGCCCCCGGACTGGGCGGCGTTCAGCGCCTACTACGACGACATGGTCGACAACCGGCTGGAGTACAACCAGTCCGTTCGGGACGTCGTCGACGAACTCACCCACCCCGCCAAGCCGTTCCGCCTGCTCCCGGCCCCGCTCTGGCGGCCGTTCGCCCGGATCGCCGCCCACTACGCGCTGCTGGTCACCGTCGGCACCATGCCACCCCGCCTGCGCGACCGGCTCCACCTCGGCTGGAGCCCGCGGCGGCAACGCGCACTGCGGCGCTTCGCCCGCGTCGTGAGGTTCGTGATGCTGCTCGTCCCGCCCCCGCTCCGCATCGGCGGCACGCTCGCCATCGCCTACTGGGCCACCCACCGACCGGGCACCGATCCCGCGGCGCGGCGCCCGCTGGGGGCGAGCTGACCCGAGGTCCACCACCGAGCCCGTTCCAGTCGTGGTTCTACGGCGGTGAGCGAGCCGTCGAGGAGGGCCGCCGCCCGCGTAAGACCGTCAGTGGCGGCCCTGGACGCGTGAACGCGCCCGATTCGCGGGTCAGTCGGCAGGTTTCTCCCAGACCGAGACATGTTGACGGCTCTCGCTCGTGAAGGCTTCCCGCGTCCACCCGCCCCACCGCTCGCGCAGTCGCAGCCCGGCGAGCTGGGCCATCAGGTCGAGTTCCGACGGCCACACGTACCGGAAGGGAATCGATCGGTACTCGCCGCGGCCGTCGACGACCTCGATGTAGTTCGAACTCGTCGCCTGGGTGGCGGTGTCGTAGATGTCGAAGGCCCATCGCGTCGGGCTCACGTGGAAGGGGACGACGTTCTGCCCGGCCGGGAGCTTTCTCAGTTCGGGGACCATGACCTCGATGACGAAGCGGCCTCCGGGTTCCAGGTGGGCCGCCGCGTTGCGGAAACAGGCCACCTGCTCGGCCTGCGTCGTCAGATTCATGATCGTGTTGTAGAGCAGGTAGGCGACGGAGAACGTTCCGTCCACCCGCGTCGTCGCGAAGTCACCGATCGTGACGCCGATCGCGTCACCGCCGGGCTTGGCACGCAGGCGTGCAACCATCGCTCGCGACAGGTCGATGCCGTGGACCTCCACTCCGCGTTGTGCCAGCGGCAACGCGATGCGCCCCGTCCCGATGCCCAGTTCAAGGGCCCGGCCGCCGTCGGTCAGGCCTGCCAGGAAGTCGGCCGTCGCGTTGACGACGCCCGGCTGGAACATGTCTCCCGACGACTCGTCGTAGGTCGCCGCGACACGCTCTCCGAAGTAGCCGTCCTGATTGCCCATCGCCAGACCGTACTGGGGGAGCCCGTCACGGCGCACGCGGATTTCGCCGGGCCGGTGGCGTGGACGGTCACGAGTCCGCGGGGTCGTCCGGGGCTGTCCTGGGGCTGGTGTGGAGGACTTCGCGGGCCTGTTCGGCGGCGCGGGTGATGCTTTCGCTGATGAAGTCGAGGAAGCGGGCGACGTTCTCCAGACGGGCGGCGGCGAGGGTGTCGCGGCCGAGGACGGCGACGCCCTGGCGGGCGGTCTTGACGAGTTCGTCATTGGCCCGGGCGCTGGCGATCGTCGCCTGGTAGAAGAGCTCGCCGTCGACGACGTAGCGGTCGCGACGGCCCTCGTCGCGTTCCCGGCGGACGAGGCTCTGGCTCTCCAGGAACGTGATGGCCTTGGAGATGGACGCCGGGCTGACCTGGAGGCGCTGGGTGAGCTGGGACGCGGTGAGGCTGCCCGTGTCCGCGGTGAACAGACAGGTCAGCACCCGGGCCGGGATCTTGGGCAGGCCGGAGCTCATGAGGACGGTGGTGAACGTCTCCTCGTACTCGGCCACGGCCTCGGCGTCGCGTCCGTGCGGCTGGGGAACCGACTCCGGCCCGCGGGAGGTGGCGGTCCTGCGCCGGTGGGCACGGCGTTCGGTGGCGCGATGGGCCAGGTTGGCGCGGTAGGCGGTGGGACCGCCGTTGCGCATCACCTCACGGGTGACCGTCGAGGTGGGGCGGCCCAGGCTCCGGGCGATCTCGGCGTAGGGGAGGCTGTCGGCCAGTCCCAGCGCGATCTGCTGGCGTTCCTGCTGGGTGAGTCTGCCTCCCGGCATCGCGGTCTCCTCGGTGATTCCTCGCGGTGGTCCCTGTGTCCCTCACTATAGCGTTCACGACTCACTCATTGCAATGATCGAAACGGGCGACGTTGCGTTCCCTTCAGGGTTGTTGCAACACTTTCTAGCCTTCTAGCTGTGTGAACGTCGATTCTATGCAACGAGTGTGTTGCCTGGTACGGGAAGGCGACGTAGCGTTTCCAATGTCAGAAACGATTGGCGGGCAAGGGGGAGCGCGATGCGCGACGGCATCGCCGTACTCGACATCCGCGCGATCGCCTCCCGCGGTGACATCGCCACCCGCAGCCTCTGAGAAGACGCCCCGACGCGACCAGGAGAAGACCCGTGAAGAAGAACAACACCCCCTCGACCGGCTCGACATGGACCGGCATGGTCCCCGTAGACGACACGGCCCTCGCCGTCACCGACACCGGCGGCGCCGGCGTCCCCGTCGTCTACCTCAACGGCCAGTTCGCCACCCAGGGCTACTGGCGGAGGGTCATCGCCGAACTGGGGCCCGGATGGCGCCACATCACCTATGACGAACGGGCCCGCGGCAAGTCGAAGCGCTCGGCGGACTACTCCTTCGAGGCGGCCGTCCGGGACGTCGACGCCGTCCTCGCGGCCCGGGGCGTGGACCGCGCGCTGGTGGTGGGCTGGTCCTACGGGGCGTTCGTCGGAGCTCACTGGGCCCACCGCAACCCCTCACGCGCCGTGGGCGCGGTCCTGGTCGAGGGGGCGCAGCCCTACGACTGGCTGGACGAGGCGATGGAAGCGCGGATCCGGAAACTGTTCCGGCGGATGGGCTGGTTCCTGCCGCTGCTGCGCCCGACGGGCCTGGCCCCGCGGATGAACGCCCGGCAGATGGCGGACACCAACATCGAACTCGGTCGGCGCGCCCGCGAGCGCGAACTGGCCCCCGTGCTGGACGGCATCACCGTTCCGGTGCGCTACGTGGTCGCCTCGGGCGCGTCCCTGGGGAGCAAGGGTGACGAGCAGGAACGGATCCGCGCCGCCCTCGACGCGGTGACCGTCCGCAACCCGCACATCCGGATCAGCGCGAAGGTCGCCAGCAACCACGACGCGATCCTGAAGAAGGACTTCGCGGCCATCGCCGAGGCCGTGCGCGAGGCCGCCGCCCTCGACGGCGGCGGGGGCTGAAGGCGCGGCGGGCGGGGCGGATGCCGTCCCGCTCGCCGCGTGCCCACCCGCTGTAGCGTTCACCTTCCTTCATTGCAACAAGTAGGGGAAGGGCTGTTGCGTTATGGTTCAAATCATTGCAACGATTTCATGCCATTCACCTGGAGGTATGGGGGTGATTCGCAATTAATGAGTTGCCTCATCTATGAACGCAACGTAGCGTTTCCGATGTAGGAAACAGTGATGGGGAACGACGGCGGGGCGAGGCCTCGCGGGTCGGACGGACGGACAAAGGGGTGGGGATCATGGAAACAGCACCGAGCCGGCGGCAGGCCGCCGCTCCCGGCGCCTTCACCGCCTTCGCCCGCTTCGTTCTCTGCGGCGGGGGAGTGGGGCTCGCCTCCAGCTTCGCCGTGGCGGCCCTCGCAGCCTGGATTCCCTGGGGTGTGGCCAACGCCCTGATCACCGCGGCCTCCACCCTCCTGGCCACCGAACTGCACGCCCGCTTCACCTTCGGTGCGGGCGGGCGCGCGACCTGGCGCCAGCATGTGCAGTCGGCCGGGTCCGCCGCGGCCACCTATGCGGTGACCTGCGCGGCGATGCTCGTCCTGCACCAACTGGTGGCGGCGCCCGGCGCGATGCTCGAGCAGGCCGTCTACCTGTCCGCCTCCGCGCTCGCCGGTGTCGCACGGTTCGTGGCGCTGCGCCTGGTCGTCTTCGCACGCGGCCACGTGCAGGGCGCGGCCTCCGTCCGGTGTGACTCCGCGTCGGACACGGCCTCCGTTCGCCGCGGCCTCGCGCCGGACCCGGCCGCCGTCCGCACCGCCCGCCCCGTCCCCGCGACCGCGGCCCGCGTCACGGCACCGGCGGGTCAGGCGGCGCTCTGTCGCGCCGCCTGACCGCTCCGCCGAGAGGGCCGCGGCCGGAGTGTCACATCCGCGGGTCGGGCTTCAGCAGGGCGAACGCGGCGCCGAACGGGTCCGCGAGCCAGGCGATGCGGCCGACGTCCGGGACGTCCGCCGCCGGCATCAGGACGGACCCGCCGTTCGTCGTGGCCGCCGCGGCCGTGGCGTCGGCGTCCTCCGCGTGGAAGTAGGGAACCCAGCGGGGCCGTTCGCCTTCGCCGCCGCCCATCGGCGCGACCCCGCCGAAGGAGGCGTCCTGCTGGTCGCCGTCCTTGGTGCTCAGTACCCGGTACGTCATGCCGGGCGCCTGCATCTCCTGGCTGCGCCAGCCGAACAGGCCCTCGTAGAAGGCGATGGCGGCGAGCGGGTCGGGGACGTGCAACTCTGCCCAGAGCAGCGTGTTCGGGGCGGAGGCGATCTCCAGTCCGGCGGTCTTGCCGGGCTGCCAGAGGGCGAACTCGGCGCCCTGCGGGTCGGTGGCCTGTGCCAGATGGCCCTCGCCCATGACGTCCATGGGCTCCATCCGGACGGTCCCGCCGCCGGCCGTGACGGCAGAGACGGTGGCCTGGATGTCATCGGCCTTGAAGTGGATCATCCAGGCGGACTTCGCGCCCTCCTGGGTGAGGGGTCCGAGCGCGGCGACGGTCTTCCCGCCGATCTGGAAGAACCCGTACCCGCCCGCTTCCGGTCCTGCGGAGACGAACTGCCAGCCGAGGACGGCGCCGTAGAACGCGGCGGCCGCCTCGGTGTCGGGGCTGCCGAGGTCCAGCCAGTTGGGCGATCCGATGCTGAAGTCTGTGCCGAGCATGAGGAGTCCTCCGGGGACGTCGGTCGAACGGGCGGGGGCAACGATGCCGACCCGGCCCGCGCCGGGCCACCCGTAACCACCAGCGGCCCCGTGGGCTTCACTCGTACGGAGCAACCCGCGGGCTGCTCCGGCGCCGAAAGCGCGACCGGCGCCCGATGGTCTTCCCGGCCTCGGCGGCCGGGGCGAGCGGCACGCCCCACCGGTCGCGGCCGGTGGCGCCACCACGCGGCCGGGTGCGAGAACTGATCCATGGGCCCGGACCGTGCCGACATCCCGTCGGCCATAGCGTTCACCTTCGTTCATTGCAACGTCTCCCGTATGAGCGTGTTGCGTTAAGTCTGAGGTTGTTGCAACAAATTTCGGGCAGCTACCTGCAGATATGAATAACCGGCGCAACAAGCGTGTTGCCGTATCCGTGAATGCAACGTAGCGTTTCTGTCATCGGAAAACAGCGGGCCGACCACGGCGCGCGACGCCGGAGAAGGAGAGCATCATGCAGAAGTTCGACACCCCCGCCCCCGTCTCCGCGATCATCGACATCCCCGCGGGACGCATCCAGGTCATCGCCGCCGACCGTGCCGACACCACTGTCGAGGTCCTGCCCGCCAACGGTGCCAAGAGCCGCGACGTGAAGGCGGCCGGACAGGTCCGGATCGACTACGCCGACGGTGTCCTGCGCGTCGAGGCTCCGGAGGCGAAGAACCGGCTGCTCGGCCCGTCCGGGGCCGTCGAGGTGACCGTGCAGCTTCCGGCCGGCTCCCGCGTCGAGGCGAAGGCGGCCGCCGCCGAGTTCCGCGGCGTCGGACGCCTCGGCGAGGTCACCTTCGAGGGCGGCCACCGCTCGGTCAAGCTCGACGAGGCCGACAGCGCCCGCCTGACCGGCCTCGACGCCGACATCACCGTCGGCCGCCTGAACGGCCCCGCCGAGATCAGCACCCAGAAGGGCGACCTGAACGTCGTCGAGGCCGCCCGCGGAACGCTCACGCTGAGCACGCAGATGGGGAACATCACCGTCGGCGCCGCTCCCGGCGTCTCCGCGGCCCTGGACGCCGGCACCACCTTCGGCCGGGTCAGCAACACGCTCAAGAACGCCGACGCGACTCCCGGCCTGACCATCCACGCGACCACCGCCCACGGCGACATCACCGCCCGCAGCCTCTGACCGCCGCCTCGACCAAGGAGCACTCCATGACCGACCCGGCCATCGTCGCACGGGGGCTGCGCAAGTCCTACGGCGACAAGACCGTTCTCGACGGCATCGACCTGACCGTCCCCGAAGCGACGGTCTTCTCCCTGCTCGGCCCGAACGGTGCCGGCAAGACCACCGCCGTCAAGATCCTCTCCACACTGATCTCCCCCGACCCCGGCTCCGGCGAGCTGCGCGTCGGCGGTCACGACCTGGCCGAAGAGGCACAGGCCGCACGTGCCGTGATCGGGGTCACCGGGCAGTTCTCCGCCGTCGACGGCCTGATCACCGGCGAGGAGAACATGCTCCTCATGGCGGACCTGCACCACCTGCCCAAGAGCGAGGGCCGGCGCGTCAGTGCCGAACTCCTGGAGCGCTTCGACCTCGTCGAGGCCGCGAAGAAGCCCGCCTCCACCTACTCCGGCGGCATGAAGCGGCGCCTGGACATCGCCATGACCCTGGTCGGCAGTCCCCGCATCATCTTCCTCGACGAACCGACCACCGGCCTGGACCCCCGCTCCCGCCACACCATGTGGGGCATCATCCGCGAACTCGTCGCCGACGGCACCACGGTCTTCCTCACCACCCAGTACCTGGAGGAGGCCGACCAGCTCGCCGACCGCATCGCCGTGCTGAACAACGGAAAGATCGCCGCCGAGGGCACCGCGGAGGAGCTCAAGCGGCTCGTCCCCGGCGGCCACGTCCGCCTGCGCTTCACCGACCCGGTCGCCTACCGGTCCGCCGCCGCCTCGCTGGGAGACGTGTCCCATGACGACGAGGCCCTCGCCCTGCACCTGCCCAGCGACGGCAGCCAGCGTGAACTGCGCGCCGTCCTCGACCGCCTGGACGCGGCCGGCGTCGAGGCCGACGAACTGACCGTGCACACCCCCGACCTCGACGACGTGTTCTTCGCCCTCACCGACAGCGGCAAGCTGCCCCACC